>JAZUGG010000071.1:0-27428 GCA_045641105.1 Ruminococcus sp.
CAACTCCCTTCGTATTTCTTTAGCATTTATATTATACGACAAAAAGTTGGCTGTTTCTATATTTTATAGTGACAAATTTAAAAATTATTGCTCTGTTTTGCCTTTTTACCGCCTTTTGCGGTGTTTTGCTCAGGGCTATTCAGCTATTTATAAGGAGGGGTTAATTTTGAAAAAAATCAGTTCAGCATTATTGTCTGCTGCCTTGATATGTTCAGCGATCACCGGGATCTCCGCATCAGCTGCCACAGTTGACGATATCGCCGCTGCTGCAAGAGCAAAAGGCTATACAGAAGACCAGATCCAACAGGGATACAGTGCATATTACGCAGATCCATCAGCATACACTCCGGAACAGCTTGATGAGGTACTCAGTTTGGTGGAAAGTTCAGGAAATACCATAGTAAGTACAGTCCCATATGTT
The DNA here is from genome assembly GCA_045641105.1 of Ruminococcus sp. Taxonomy (GTDB): domain Bacteria; phylum Bacillota; class Clostridia; order Oscillospirales; family Ruminococcaceae; genus Ruminococcus. The sequence continues at coordinate 422 of JAZUGG010000071.1, forward strand.
CCTGATGCACCTGTTGTCACTACATCCGTACAGAGTGTTGAAGAACAGGAAGATAACAGCGTTATCACTTTGACTGCACCTGACGGCTCAACATTTACAAGAATATCAACAGATGATTTCATAAAACTGACCTATGAAGAAAAAATGGCTTATCTTTCAAGCTTTCCGCAGGACAGACAGCAAGTCATCATTGATAATATGTCACCGCTTGAATACAGAAGCATCATGAAACAGGCTCCGACTGACAAGAAGCTTGAAATCGTTGATTCCATTTCAGATGTTGCGGCAGAAATGGGGCTTACTGTGACTGTAGACGAACTTACAGCCGATAATCTCACGCTTTCAGCAAGAAACGAAGACGGTCAGCTTGTGGGCATATCAAATGCCAAAGTAGTTGTTGAAGATACAGGCTACGACAGGCGCTGGCTGTTTGCTCTGATAGGATGTTCGCTTGCAGCAGCAGTGTCAGGTATAATTTTTGTGGCAAGAAACTTTTTTGGAAAGGAAGATACAGCAGAAGGAAATGGAAAATAATAAGAAAAACACTGCACTGCATATAATCACACCGTTCATTGTTCTGCTTATCTGTTTTGCCTCACTTGCAGTAATACTCATCAAGCCCTATGACAAGATAAAAATGTATCTCAATCTTGCATTTATGGATGAACTGAAAACTGCTCCGCAGAACAAAGAGAGCGGTCTTGTCATCAAGGAAAATGAAATAGTCGAAAATTATACAGGTGAAGTATCAGAAAGCGGAAGTTTCATACGTCCTACATTCGGCGAAAGATATGCAACTCTTGTATGTGATGCACTTGAAACAGATGTCCCTGTATACTGGGGTTCAAGTCCTCAGCTTTTTGAGCGTGGTGCTTGCCAGTCATCAGGCTCGGTTATTGCAGGTGATGAGGGAAATACAGTAATAAGTGCCCATGTCAATACATTTTTCGCTGATCTGGATAAAATTGCAGAAAGCGATAAAATAACCATAAAGACGAATTATGGTGAATTTATCTATACCGTCAAGGAAAAAATAACATTTGACAAGAGTAATAATGCCTATATTTCAGCAACCAAGGACAATCGCATGACACTTTATACCTGTAAAAGTGACTTGTTAGGCAATTCAGATGAACGTGTCGGAGTGATATGTTCACTGACTGAAAAGAAATTCTTCAATACAGAGGAGGCAGAGAATAATGAATAAACTTTCCACCTATCTGTCATCCCTGATAATATCGGTTCTGCTTGTTTTCACGATAATCGGCAGTTCATGTGCCATTCTTTCCTGTATAAATATTACAGATGAAAAAGCCATTCAGATTTTTGACAGCAATCATCTTGAAGATGATATAAGTACCGAACTTGAACAGCACTACAATGCACAGTCAAATGCTTCAGGTATTCCTGCATCAGTTTATATGGACGGACTTGACAAGGATTATATCCGAAACGGCGGACATCTTTGCATTGAAAAGGCATTTGATGTACTTGAAAACGGCGGAGAATACAATGTTGCTCTGCCTGAAAACGCCAAACTTGATGATTCTATTGAAAAATTCTTTAATGAATACGCTGATGAACAGGGCTTTAAAAAAGACGAAAATTTCGACAAAAAAATACAGTCAACAAAAGACAGTACCTATTCGTCGGTAAAATCATGCAGTGATGTTTTCAAATTCGGCACAATAAACAGCAAAGGCATTCTGAACAAAGCCTCAAAGGTTTACAGCAACAGGATTATTCTTACTGCTGCGTCTGTCGGAGCGGCTGTATTTCTGGTACTGCTCCTTCTGATTATCAACAGAAAGAAGAAATCAACTGTTTTCTACTGGAGCGGAATTTCTGCGATCATCTCCGGAATCGCAGTCGGTTCAGTAAGCATATACCTTATCGCAGGCAAATATTTTGATTCATTCTCAATAAAGCAGCCTGCTGTTTTCAAGGCATATACCGGAATGATGTACAAGTTTACAGAATCGTTTATGGCTGTCGGAATTGCCACAGCCGTTGTCGGAATATGCATGATCGTGATCTATTCGCTTTTCAGCGGCAAAAAGAAAACTGACGTAAAGCCGACAACTTTTGATTAATATAAAAAGCGGACGTTCAAATTTTCGTCCGCTTTATTATTTATTTTATTACTGAAAAATACAGTATGACAAGTGTGCCAAGAATGATTCTGTACCAGCCGAACACTTTGAAATCGTGCTTTTTTATGTAGTCCATAAGGAATCTGATAACAAAAAGTGAAACAAGGAATGCAACTATCATGCCTGTGAGAAGAACTGCAAGCTCGCCGCCTGTGAAGCCGAAGCCGAACTTTACAATTTTGAGAAGGCTTGCGCCGAACATTACGGGTACAGCAAGATAGAATGTGAATTCTGCGGCAACAGTTCTCGAAATACCTATGAGAAGCGCACCAACTATAGTAGCGCCTGAACGTGAAGTACCGGGAAAAATTGCAGCTAAAAGCTGGAACATACCTATTATGAAAGCAGCCTGATAAGTAAGGTCATCGATTTTTTTAACTTTCGGCTTCTGATTTTTGTTCCTGTTTTCAACAATGATGAATGCGATACCAAAGACAATGAGTGCTATCGATACTGTTATCGGATTGTAGAGGTGTTCATCAATCCAGTCATCAAGCAGAAGTCCGATAACTGCGGCAGGCACACACGCCACAAGAACCTTGAACCACATCTGAAAAATGTCCGTCTTGACCATTTTCCCAAATGGTGTTTTGTTAAGAGGATGAGCATTATCTTTTCTGCCGAATGGCCACAGCTTTTTCCAGAATATTATGACAACTGCCATAATTGCGCCAAGCTGTATGACAACATCGAACATTTCCTTGAACTCGTCGGATTTATTGAGCTTCAGGAATTCTTCGACAAGAATCAGATGTCCCGTTGAACTGACAGGCAGCCATTCGGTAATACCCTCAACAATGCCGAGGATAACGGCTTTTATGATTTCCCACATAGTAAAAATCCTTTCTGAATTTAATCACAAAAAATATTATAGCATATTGACACAGTAATGTCAATTGTCATTTTCACCATTCCTTACAAGATGGAATTCTCGTTTTGAAAGTATGAGAGTACCTTCATTTTTCAGCTTTGTAATGACACGCTGCAGGGCACTTCGGTTTACGCAAATATAATCTGAAAGCATAGTCATACTGAAAGGCAGTTCAGGAGTCTGACCATTTGGTGTGTTTTTTTCAATTATTGACAGGCAGCTTATCAGTTTATCCTCAATAGTACGCTGACTGAGGACTTCAATATGCTCTGAAAGCGCAATAGCCTCCTTTGACATAAGGGCAAGCAGATTTTCTACCACACGGGAATGGCATTCACAGGCTTTTTCACATCGCTTAGTAATTTCTTCACGGCGGATGAACAGTATTTCACAGTCTGTCCCTGCAACTGCTTCGATATTGCATTTTACAGAAGGGCTGAAAGTAAAAAACATTCCAAAAATACGGTTTTCACAAAGATTTTCAGCAATTGTCCGAATGCCGTTGCAGTCATATCTTTCAATTAGCACACTGCCGCTGAGAATTATTCCTACCTTGTCATTTTTTACGGAATAATCGGCAATACGTGTACCAGCCCTGTATTTTTTTATTTCTGTATTGAAGCATTCAAGCATACGTTTGCAGTCATATTCAGTATTTCCTTTGAAAAGAATATTTTCTTCCGGGCGCATAAAATTTCCTCCTTGTTGCATTTGCAACAGATTTTTTTCTTAATTTATGATATAATATTTTTTGACATAAGTCAATGGCAATACTGCACAAATCAGTTTGTCCAAAACATTTTACTACATCGGAGGTATAAATTATGAAAACATATGTATGCCCGGTTTGCGGATACGTTCACGAAGGAAATGAACCACCTGAAAAATGTCCACAGTGCGGAGTTCCCGGTTCAAAGTTCATCGAAAAGGAAAGCAGCGAAAAGCTTGTTTTTGCCTGTGAGCATGAGATCGGTATCGCAAAAAACGTAACAGATAAGGAAATCCTTGATGGACTCCATGCAAATTTCAATGGTGAATGTACAGAAGTAGGTATGTACCTTGCAATGTCAAGAGCTGCATACAGAGAAGGTTATGCTGAAATTGGCGCTTACTGGGAAAAGGCTGCTTTTGAAGAAGCTGAACACGCTGCTAAATTCGCAGAAATTCTTGGTGAAGTAGTATCTGCATCAACAAAGGAAAACCTTGAAAAGAGAGTTGCTGCTGAACACGGTGCAACAGAAGGCAAGCTCCAGCTTGCAAGTAAGGCAAAGGAACTCGGACTTGATGCTATCCATGATACAGTTCATGAAATGGCTAAGGATGAGGCTCGTCACGGCAAAGCATTTGAAGGTCTCCTCAAAAGATATTTTGGCTGATATAAGTCAAAGTTAATTTTTTATTAGTTAATTTAAAAAAATAATTTTTAATTTTTCCAAGTATGCAAGGACTGTTCAGGATATTTTCCGTGACAGTCCTTTTTTAGTTTTTTGAATTAACATTTTATAGTATGTGTGTTTTGTACAAAAAAGCTTGACAATTGTCTGCTCCAATGGTATAATGAAGCTGTCAGAAGGAAAAATTATGACATAATTCAGTTTTTCCTGCACTAAAAATTGAATACTGTCATGATATTCTGATAATACAAATTAAGGGGTAATAATTTATGTTTAAGGGTAAAACATTAAGACGTGGAGCATCCGTCATCCTATGCGGAGCAATGATGTTCAATCCTGTGCTTCTGAACAATATTTCATGTTCACTTGCAACGGCAAATGCAGAAGTCTCGGAAGAAAATGAAATGATAACACAGATTTTCAATTTCAACTTCTACAATGTTGATGACTGCATTGCGCTCGATCCTGACCGTGAATACAAGGTAAAAATAAGTGTCTGGCTCGACGAAGACAAAAAAGAAGAACTTGGCGTTTATCATCTGAAACCGGATCCGTATGGTAAGTCAGACGTGGCAGAAGTTCAGATTCCGCCCGAATATCAGGCAAATCTTTTTGAGATAACTGCTGTTGATTTCCCGGAGGATTTCGTGCTTACAACTATATCCGAAGAAGCCGGCAAATCTGTAAACTATCTTTCATCCGAACCTTACTGCATTACAATAAGCAAGACAGGAAGATTCAGCAAATCATGCCAGTTTGTAGGTACTATGTCGGTTTCACAGCCTGATAAGTGTATCTATAAGATCGGTGAAGAACTCGACCTTAAAGGTGCAATAGTACGTGGCTGTGGTGCAATGACGCAGCTTGGTCATCAAGTAGGTTCATGGGATGAATTTGGTTCTTATCTTACTGACGGAAAATACAGCATTGATGAATCAGCTTTTGACAATACAAAGCCGGGCTGCTATTTCATTGAAGTAAAAACAAGTATGAATGTCAACAGATTCGGATTCTACGTTTATGTGGTTGAAAATGAAGATGATATAAAAGATATCGTCTATAATCAGGGAAGACTGAAAATTTCAGAAGATAAAAAATATATACGCTGCGGTGACAAACTGGATATTGGCGATCCTAATATTCTGATAGCCAGTCAGTATTACCGCAATGGTAAAGCAATTGATGATGCTGTATACTATGAGCAGTTGTGGTCAGATTATACGATAGACACATCTGCTGTTGACGTTAATACTCCCGGAGAATATGAAGTTAAAATAAACTACACACCAAATGGTGAAAAGACATATGATGGATGCAAGGTAATCAATGCTATACAGCCTGCCGTCATTTCTGTTACCGTTGTCGGAGAAGATGATGAAGAATCTGATGTTTCTGAAGAAGTAACAGACAAAGATGACGAGAACGAAACAGACAGTGAGCCGTCATTTCCAAAAGGTGAAACTATCTATCAGGGATATATCGGTATTTCTGCTCCTGATAAAACTGTTTACAGAATAGGCGAGGAACTTGATTTTAAAGGTGCATTACTGAACGGCGGCGGAAGCATGATATGTGATGGTGAAGAGATTGGTAACTGGGATATTTCCTACTCTGATATTTCTAAAAATCTGGATGGATATATAATAGACACTTCTGAGTTTGACAATACAAAACCCGGACGTTATCACATAAATGTATCAATGAAAGGTGATATGTGGAAAGTTAATAGTACCGGATTTGATGTTACTGTAACAGATGAAATTATGGTAACAATGTATGGCGATGCAAACTGTGATAAAGAAGTTTCACTTGCTGATACAGTTACTATCATGCAGTCTATAGCAAATCCTGATAAATATCCAATGACCGAACAGGGCAGGGTAAATGCTGATGTAGCCAACTGCGGTGACGGAATAACAGGACTTGATGCCCTTGCTATCCAGAAATATAAGCTTGAACTTATTACCGAGCTTCCTGAGAAAAATTAATCTCATCCATTAAAAATCCCCGAAGTGTAAAAGCTTCGGGGATTTTTGTGCTTATTATTTCTTTCTGCCTATGATAATTACATGATTGCTCATTCCAACAATTGATTTTTCTGAGCACACTGACAGGTGATAATTCCGCCATATCTCAAACTGACTGTCATTCCAGCTGTCAACCTTTTCATGAAACAGCGGTGTCATGCCATCCTGTGCAAAATGTTCAGTAATCTCAAGTCCATACTGAGAATACAGACTTTCCATTTCTTCATAAGATGAATAATATGTATCTGTCCAGAAACATTTTTCATCATCGTGATTCATTATGCCCGTATCTCTCGCACAGTCCAGAATATCGAGAGGCTTATCAAAGATCCTGTCAAAAAAAGATACTGTTGTCAGGAATTCAATGCGCCTTGCGTTATTTGTAGTTATCCTGTTTTCTTCCTTATAATTTTCGTAATATTTTACTACTTCACTTTCCATATTTACGCCGTCCTGCACTTATATTTTGTTTATTACTTTGATCTCATCATTAACATTTTTTCTGAATACTTCTGCATCATCGGGAGTTCCGACAATCGAGCCATAATGTACCGGGACTGCATACTGAGGTTTTATAATATTCACAAGTTCAGCGGCTTTATCTGCTGACATTGTATAAGTGCCGCCTATCGGAACGATCGCTGTACTGCATATGACTTTTTTGTTTTCATCAGTGATATCAGTATCGCCTGCAATATATATCCTGCCGTTTTCATTGCTGTTGATGATATAACCGATCCAGCCATTTGACTTTTTATGGAACGGCTTTAACTTGTTGTATGCAGGGATAGTTTCGATATCTATGCCGCATATGCTGAAATTATCATTTGTACCAACATATTTCACTGTAATTCCAAGTTCGTCTGCTTCTTTCATTGATTCTGGGCATACAAGTACGGTATCATCTTTCATGACCTTGCATATGTCATCTGGTGAAAAATGGTCAAAATGAGGGTGAGTTACAAGAATAATGTCAGCATCATTTACTGCAATGTCGATTTTGAATGGATCAATGTAGATTATTTTACTGTCTGAGATTCTGATACTGCTGTGAGTGTTTACTGTAATAAAATCAAGCATAATTCTGCCGCCTTTCTTTTAGACAACACCATATCAAGCACGTATAACGATTTTGTACGGTTTCATTAATTATAAATGCATTATATCACAGTAACAAGAAAAAGTCAATCACCAACAAAATAATCATCATCTGCACTGTCATTTCTGCCTGAAAGCATAAGAATACAGACAACAGCAAGGATAACAACCGAGAAAATGATAGCTTTTTCATTGAATCTGCTGATAAGACAGCCTTCAATCACAGCACCTACAATAAAGAAAATGATAACGCTGTAATAAAGCAAAGCCTTTTTCAGATATTCCGTTTTTCTGGTTGCAAAAAATCTGTCAAGATTATTCGTTCCGCTTCGGAGATTGCCTATACACATTGTGGTAGCTATAGGATTACCGTTCACAGACCTGAAACTTTCGACCTGAATACCGCACACAAGCGATGTAAGGGCATTGGCAATATTATCAGCCGTCTGCGGAATAAAGCATACAGAAAACAGTACAGCCGCCTCAAAAGCGATTGTGATCTGCCGCCAGTGCAGCCTGCGGTTTGCAGTTTTATTCCGCACTATATCAGAAATTACAACACCAAAAGTAAAGGCAAGGACAGGAATGATATACCTTAATGCAAGCATAAAATTCTTTTCAGCAATATTCACACCAAAAAGCAGCATATTTCCTGTCTGGGCATTCGCAAAAACCTTTCCACGGCAAAGATAAGAATAAGCGTCCATAGCGCCGCCTGAAAGCGACAAAAGGGTATACACCTGAAATGTATCAGACATCTGTCTTTTCAATTTATCACTCCTTATATTCACCAACCAAACATTGCCGTCAATACTTGTTAAAAATCCAATTTCTCTGCGTCTTTTGGCAATGTTTAATTGGTGTAGCAATAACAAAACAGGACGGGCAATTTCTTTGTCCGTCCTGATATAAAATATTGATTACTTATAAAGTGGGAACTTTTCGCAGATAGCATTTACGCCTGCACGTATCTCGTCAGCCTTGTTCTCGAAATCAGTAGCGCAAAGATAAATGTATTCAGCGATCTTTTCCATTTCTTCAACGCCCAGACCTCTTGTTGTAACAGCAGGAGTACCGATTCTGATACCGCTTGTTACAAATGGCTTTTCAGGATCATTGTGGATAGCATTCTTGTTTACTGTGATATAAACTTCATCAAGTCTGTGCTCAAGTTCCTTGCCTGTGATATTGAAAGGACGAAGGTCAACGAGCATGAGGTGATTGTCTGTACCGCCTGAAACAAGGTTGAAGCCTCTCTTAAGGAGACCGTCTGCAAGAGCCTTTGCATTTGCAACAATTCGTTTCTGGTAATCCTTGAATTCAGGCTTGAGAGCCTCACCGAAACAAACTGCCTTAGCAGCGATAGTGTGCATCAGAGGACCGCCCTGTGTGCCTGGGAAGATAGCTGAGTTGATCTTCTTGGCAAGATACTCATTGTTTGTGAGGATAAGGCCGCCTCTTGGACCTCTGAGAGTCTTATGAGTTGTAGTTGTAACGATATCAGCATATGGAACAGGTGATTCATGACAGCCTGCAGCAACAAGACCTGCAATATGAGCCATATCGACCATTAAGAGAGCACCAACTGATCTTGCAATTTCAGAAAGCTTCTTGAAGTCAATTGCTCTTGGATAAGCTGATGCACCTGCAACGATGAGACGTGGCTTATGCTTTGCAGCAAGCTTGTATACTGTATCATAGTTGATGCATTCTGTTTCATCATCAAGACCATATGAAACGAAGTTGAAGTATTTACCTGAAAGGTTAACAGGTGAACCGTGTGTAAGATGACCGCCGTCTGCAAGGCTCATACCGAGAACTGTATCGCCGGGCTGGAGAACTGCAAAATAAACGGCTGTATTAGCCTGAGCACCTGAGTGAGGCTGAACGTTTGCGAACTTAGCGCCAAAAAGCTCCTTTGCTCTTTCAATAGCAATAGCTTCAACTTCATCAACGCATTCACAGCCGCCGTAGTAACGCTTTCCCGGATAACCTTCAGCGTATTTGTTTGTGAGAACGCTGCCCATAGCAGCCATAACTGCAGGGGAAACGATATTTTCACTTGCGATGAGTTCAAGATTTCTCTGCTGACGAGCAAGTTCCTTACCCATAGCCTCACCTACAGCCGGATCGTAGCCTTTTACAAAGCCGATTGAATCCAAAAGATCATTGTACATTGTGATAACACTCCTTAATATTTGATAAAAAGCACGTCATGAACAGGGAAATATGCAGTTCAGACGATTACTCAAAATTGACCATAATAATTATACATCATTTGCTTTAAAAATTCAATAGGGAAAGTGAAAATCAGAGAATTATGCAAAAAATTCGTCAATATTATCCCAATCGAGAGAATTGTTGACAGAAGTCATAGCATAATACATAAGAATTCGTGAAGCATCTCTTGCATCGACCGTATTATTTCTGTCGGCATCAGCACATTTTACAAATTCATCTGTAAGAACATAGTTCTTTGATGCCGAAGCTGTTGCATATGCTGAAAGTACGGCAGATGCATCAACAGAGTCAACTGTTCCGTTGTCGTTGACATCACCGATATAATCACAGCATGTAATATCATATGAACAGATTATTTTGTCCTGACCAGCAGGTCTGATTTTTATTGTGCCGGTATCACTGTCAGCAAAAACAGCACTTAAATCAGAAGGTTCAGCCTGACAGCTTGCCGAAACATCAATAATTCTTGTATCAATTATATAATTACCTTCTTTGTCCTTTGAGGGAGTCTGGGTATTGACTGTAATGTTCACTTTCAGTCCTTTTGTGCTGATTTTTCCATTGCGTTTATAATATTCGGTTTTTTTCGGCATGGAATCAAGTGAAATCGAAGCTGTTTTATAAAGTGCCTTTATAGTTATATCCTTATCTGAAGTAGCAGGAGTCTGATCCCATGATGAAAAAATTCTTTCAGTATATGCATTGATGTGAGAACTCAGGGATGATTCATCAAACCAGTCATACGCAATTTTCTCATCAGGAAGAAGCGAAAATGTTTTCAGAACATTTCCGTCGAAATCTACAAATGTAATATTATGTCTTTCAGCTGGCGTTTCAGTTTCGTTTTTACTGTCAGCGGCCATAGCGTATGATGTGCATGATGCAGCAATCATGATAAATGAAATGACAGACGCTGTGATTTTTTTAATGTGCATAACATTCTCCTTATGTGTTTCTCAGGCAGAAAACTCTGCAATTTTTTGAAATTTTTGAACAAAGCATAACATATCTTTTGTATGTCATGCGCAGACACATGAAATCTGCCGCAACAAATCCCTGTGTTTCAACGTTATATGCAAATATGGCATAAAGAACCACTTCGTCCCAGTCAAGCAGTTTAGCTGTTTCAAGAGCCTGATAATAATATTCATTATAACGCTCCAGAATATCTTCAAGCGGAAAGAATCCGTGATAAACTGTTTCAATGTATAAATCAATGTCCATAAATGCACCTCTTTTACACTTGTTCATGTGAACAATTTCTTATTATTTCTGATTATCTGAGCTGCTGTCTGTATCCTTTCTGATTTTTTTTGTTTTTATTTTAAATGTTATGATGCCGCTTATTACCGAAGCAGTAATAAAAACAACAATCAAAATGATAATAAAAAGCGGATCAGAGATATTAACTTTTATTGCGGAAACGCTGTATAATGAGGATAATATCATATACTGCCAAACGCCTCCTTTTCAGTGGTATACATATATTATAGCATACTTTTTATAATTTGTCCAGAAAAATTGTCTGAATTATACGTCAAACGTTCATATATGAATTAATTGTTTTTTTATATTCATCAATATTCAATGTGAAATACTAACATTTAGAGCAAAAAGTAGCTGTTGATTATGCAAATTTACCACAAGAATACACAATGTTTTGCGGCTGATATGGAATTTTTCCAAATGGGTATTGACATTTCAAATATATCGATGTATAATAAGCATATGGATTATATAAATGCAGTTTTGCAGGACAAAATAAAAATATCTGAAAGAACTGCATCATCAAGGCAAAAGAATTTGTCAAATTTATGAATAAGGAGTTTTGAACTATGGAACAAAAAATCAGAGTAAACGGAAAAGTAACAACAATCAGAATAATCACAAAGAAATCTGAAAAAGCGCCTTCTCCTGAAAAAGAATTAAGAATAGCTAAAAAGGCATACGTTAAAGTATACTCCGGCAGATGATTTGCACCACTTGTTTTAGTATAAAAAACAGCTTCCGATTTCGGAGGCTGTTTTTATGTATAAATTTTAGGCAGCACCACAAAAATAATGTGTGATGCTGCCTTGTTTTTTCGCAAATTCTCATTTCACTAAGCGTGACAGTAATCTGCCAAGAATTTTATCAACCCAATCTTTTTGACGAAGCCCGTTTATCCACCTGTAATACAGGCTGTTGTGTCGGTATCGTTTCCAAGTGCAATGGATTTTTTTACAGCTTCTTCATATGATGAAGCTGTTTTCATTATCATTGATTGGCGGAATATCGGAAGGGGAGTGGAATTCATACGGAACTCCAAGTGCATCACCTATAAGAAGACCGTACAGTCCGCCTTTTATTCTGTTAATGTATATATTGTCCATAATATCGCCTCCGCAGAAAAATCAGATTTCAGATATACAAAATCGTCAAATATGCTTATATTGTATTATATCATTACTGTTTTTTCTTGTCAATGCAATCTTGAAATTCTAAACATCTGCTGCACCTTGCTCTAATAAAAAGGGAAAAACCGCATCTTTTCAGATACGGTTTTCTGATTTTCCCTCTTACAAGGATACCTGCGGACAGCTCTGAAACTAATGTCAAAATGTATTAGACGAAGCTGTCTGTAATTTATGTTAAGTCAGGAGTGCAGATTCTGACCTTTCATCATATAGTTTAACGAAAGAGATTCATGAAATGTGCGGTGCAGAATGTAAACATTCTGTGAACAATTTTACTTCAGCTTTTCAGATAAGATGATTAGATATGAAAAGGCTGCGCAAAACTATTCTGCGCAGCCTTGACCTATTCAGTTAACAGATATTATTGATCTATATCATTCGTCAGATATTTGCAGCTTCAAGAATAATGTTTCCGCCATTGTTCTTAGCAGCACGCTTAACGCCGTCCATTTTGCTGAGGAGTGAGTTGATGCTTGAATACTCGCCTGCAATATAGTGGTATGTACAGCCTGAAACGTTGAGGTGAACTGTTACGTTGCATACTGTGTAGCTCTTTGTCATAACTTCCTGAATCTTCTGAACAATATGACTTGCCTGTGAACCGCTGATAGTTGACTTGAATACGAATGTGAACTCATCACTTGTTATATTATAAATATCAGCATACTTGGAGAATTCGTTTTTAAGCTGTTCAGCAACGATTGCTAGGAACTCATCACCAAAGTTGCGTCCGTATGTTTCGTTGAAGCTTCTGAAGTTATCAAAGTCAAAGTTTGCAATATGGAAGTCATCCTTCGGAAGACGTTTTACAAGATCTTCTTCAAGAGCGTAGCGGTTCTTGAGACCTGTAAGAACGTTCATATAAGCGATAGCCTTTGTCTTGCTTCTTGTCTGCTGAAGTTTCTCTTCTGTTTTGACGATTGTATCTGCACGTTTCTGAAGTTCGGCAGCTGCACGCTTTGCATTGCGCTGCATCATATGAATTGAAACCATACCAAGTGCAAGAATTGAAAGCATGAGTGCGAGAACAACAATAACTGAACGAGCTGTTCCAAAGAAGATATTAGCTGTAACATCAAGCTGCTTATCAACAACTTCACCTATCAATAAGGTTGCATTATCTTTAAGAGGCTCAATTTCTATTGGATAATTTGCTATAAAATCTTCTTTGAACTGAGCAAGCTGCCTTGTTCTGATTTCAAGATCAGGTTCGGATGAGATCAGATTAAACTGTGTTGAATATTCAAGAAGAACTGTACGATATGCCATAATTGAATCAAAAGCAATGTTGAAACGATCGATTACGTCCTTATCCAGTGAAGAAATAGCCCTGAATTCACCCTGTGTCTTTGCAATATCCTCAAACATGAGACCAACATCTCTTGTTCCTTCAGCAGCATTTGAAGGATCAAGCATAACAGTCATAACATCTGAGTTGGTTTTAAGAACATCATTTTCAATTCGGCTGATACAGGTGTATGATCTCTGTGCATCATACAGCGAGAATCCTATGAAGCTGAAAGAAACGATAACAACTATGATATTGACGATAGATAAAGCTCCGTAAATAAGCTTCATACGTCTGTACATCTTTGGATTATAGCCTTCAATCTTTTCATTTAATTTCAAATTTTTAGTCATAAAAAAACTTCCTTTCCGGTTTAAATTTCACTTCATTTTGCTGAATGCATTATTGTGTAGTGTATGTTGATTAATAGTTTAAAATAGAAAAGCTATATTATTTATTCCGTTTAAAACCAGAACCATCCAAAACTCCAACCATAGCCCCAAATGCAGTTCCATACAGGAATGAAACATGGATACTGATAACAGCACGGCTTAACATATTTTTTGTAATATGTCGGATTTGACTCCTTCAATGAACCTGTTCCACATTTATTTGCAACTGTGAAAATACCCGAAGTCTGGGTATTGACCACAAAGTTTGTACAATTTACAGAAACTGTTAATGTTTCAGAATTTCCGTCTGAATCTTTGATGACACCGGAATATTTTCCATTTTTATACGAAAGTGTACCCGATGCAGTTGAAGTTGAGGCTTCAATAACAGGAACCAAACAGCATCTTGACCATTTATATGTCTTGACAAGCTTCAGTGTATCAAGATTTGTACCTGCCATGCCTTGTGCGGCACTAAGACAGCCACCTAACTTTGTAATATACTGTGATGCGTTGTCAGAAGCTCTGGTCATATCAACAGGTGATAATGAAACTATTTTTTCCCTGTCGCTTATCTGTTCAACACTGCCTTTCATGGTGAGAACTTTACATCCGGACTCGTCAGGAGAATATCCGAAGTAATATACATCATTGCTGCCTCCGAAGAAACAGAATGTATTGTAGTCAACTCCGTCAACTACCTGATAGCCGCTGTAGATGCCCCATTCATTTGCCATGAATGCCTGTTCACTGCCATCATCCATATTTGTAATGTAATTGTCATCCATAAGACTCAGTTCTGTCTGTCTTCCACGGACATATTCCACGGAATTTCCTGCCTTTGCGGAACTGCAAACTGAAGAGTAATCGCCGGCTGATGAAGAGTAAGCCTGTACAAAACTCATAAGACTTGCAGTAAAGACTTTCATCATACCTGGAAGTGAACTGTCTGCGAGGCTCATATCGAATCCAAACAAGTCAACAGTACCGATATCACGTACAACTTCACTTATTTCTCCACCTTTGTACGTAATGTAGGTCATTGTCTCGTTCGAAGCGACGACTGCCTTGCCCTCATCAGCTTCTGTGTTATAATACACAGTTGCAAGATTTCCTTCATCATTCAATCCATAGTATGAGATGTCTTTGCCGTTGTTGAGAGTACCGCCGATGATGCTGATACCGTTGTCATAATCATAGAAATCGAAAATATCGTTGGCTACTGAAGCGGTATAGCCGCTGACTTCTTCGACTGCCTGATCAGGAACATCGGATTCTTCTGCGCCTGCCGATATCGGAGCAACCGAACCTGCAAGTACAGAAAACGCAGTCAAGGCGATAACCATCCTTTTGCATTTTTTCATAGACGTCACAACCTTTCTTTAAACTATTAAGAATGTTTAGGACTCAAATTCCACCTTAAGGAATTTGTTACCTAAATTTTACCATTAATTTTCTGAAATGTCAATCGTTTTTTGTAAAAAAGGTACACAAATAAATTTACGGCTTTTAGTCACAATATACAGATTGTTTTTAATTATTTAAATGGTAATGAATGAAATTTGAATAAGTTTATATAATTGTTAAGTTTGATTGTTTGATTTTTGCATTAAGTTTTTGTACATATATCGTTAATTGTAAATGAAATCTGCTATTCTGATTGTATAATTTTCAATCAATATTACATTTCTTAATATTTTTGACTTTAAAATTGTCGGTCAACAGCATGCAAATTCAGGAATAAAAATTACATTTTGTATAATTTGTTTTGTGGCATAATGACGAATATCTCATTGTCTTTTTTGCATAATCAAAAGCAGAATAATATTTTAAATTTTGAAACAGTTCACAATCGGCAGTTTTTCAAAATCGCCCGTCATGAGCAAAATGTGAAAAAGGCAATCGACATATAGCACAAAAGAAAGATAAAATATCGCCGTGGGATTGATTATTATGCCAAAAAGTGTCTTAGGGTATTGACTTAGTAGTAAAAATGTACTATCATAGAAACATGAAGTAGCAAACAGCTACTAACAAAAAGGAGGTGATAATATATGGAGTCTGACAAAGAATTTCTTAAAAACTATAATAAGGATGATTTTGAAAAGCCTTCAGTTGCCGTTGATCTTCTTGTGTTTACAATTGAGAATGACAGACTGAAAATCGTCCTTATTGAACGTGCAGAGCCGCCATTTTGCGGAATGCCTGCACTTCCGGGAGTTTTTGTCGGCATTGCCGAAACCCTTGATGAGGCTGCCCGGCGTGGGATAGCTGAGGAGGCAGGTTTGAACGATATTTACTTTGAACAGCTCTATACGTGGGGAGATATCGGGCGTGATCCAAGAATGAGGATAATTTCGGTTTCGTATATGTCTCTTGCAAACTGTCAGAAACTGAAACTTGTTGCAGGAAAAAGAACAAATACCGCAGAACTTTATGATGTTGACGAACTTCTTGATTCTGACAGACAGCTTGCCTTTGACCATCGCAAGATCATAGAATACGGACGTGAACGCATAAAAAACAAAGCAGAATATTCAAATATAGCTTTTGAATTCCTGCCTGACGAATTTACTCTGCCGCAGCTTCAGAAGGTGTACGAAATTCTGCTTGGCAGAACACTTTATAAGGCTAATTTCAGGAAAAAAGCCGCTCAGTTCATCGAGGAAACCGACAAAATGACATCTGGAGATGCACACAGACCAAGCAGACTTTACAGACGGAAAAATGTATGAAAACGGCTTTTTACCGTACATTGAGGTGAAAAATATGAAATTTAAATGTGGAATCTATGGCGGAAGTTTCAATCCGCTGCATATCGGTCATGTCAGATGCATGATACAGGCTGCAAATCAGTGCGAAAAACTTGTCATAATAATCAGTAATGGGGTAAACAGAAATGAAATAGACGTGCGTGTGCGTTATCGCTGGATATACACGCTCACAAGGCATCTGCCTGATGTTAGGATAATGATTCTTGAGGATGATGCTGACAGCAAAGCAGCATATGACAAACAGCAGTGGTATATCGATGCAGAAAAAGTCAAGCAATTTGTCGGTATGCCGATAGATGCGGTCTTCTGCGGAAGTGACTATGACGAAAACAGCTTCTGGAAAAAATGCTATCCTGATTCAGAACTGGTCATTTTACCGAGAGATGAGGTTTCTTCAACTAAAATACGTGAAAATATATATAAACACTGGGACTGGATACCGAATGTTGTCAGACCGTATTTTGTGAAAAAAGTTCTGCTTATCGGCGGAGAAAGTACCGGAAAATCCACGCTTTCACAAAATCTTGCAATGCACTACAATACAAATTTTATGGAGGAGGCAGGACGTGAAATATCAGAGCGCTCAGGCACTGACCTACTGATGCTCCCAAGCGACTTTACTGATATACTGCTTACACATAAACAGCGTGAAATTGAGCTTTTGAAGTCATCACACATGGTACTTTTTGAAGATACCGACTGCCTGATAACCAAATTTTTTATCGGTTTTCTTGAAGGCAAAGACAAAGAACGTAATTCAGCACTTGCTGATGCTCTTGCAATGATAAATGAATATGATATGATACTTTTCTGTGAGCCTGATGTAAAATTCGTTCAGGACGGTGACAGAAGCGAGGTCATTGCAGCTGACAGAGAAACATACAGCCGCAAAATCAAAGAAATGTATCGTGAACACGGATTTGATTTTATTTCAATAAGCGGAAATTATCAGGAACGCTACGAAAAGGCTGTCGAACTCGTAGACAAAATGCTGGGACTTAAAGGCGGTGAATGACATGAAAAAGATTATTAAACTGCTTACTCCTTTTCAATGGGCTGAAATTATTGCTGTTACCGGATTTACGGTATATTTTGCCATTATTGACAAAACAACGCCGCTGCTTTACAATATTATCAGTGCTATAGCGGCAATATGCGGCATATTCTGCGTTGTTATCTGTGCCGCAGGAAAAAAATCGCAGTATTACTGGGGATTTGCAAATATTATCGCATATGTCATCGTTTCATGGCAGAATAAGTTTTACGGTGAAGTCATGCTGAATGCTCTGTATTATTTTCCGTCTCAGTTCGTCGGACTGTATCTATGGAAAAAGAATTACGATGAAAACGGCGAACAGGTCAACGGCAGAAAAATGAAGCCTCGTGCTCTTGTTCTCACGCTTATCGGAACAGGCATCGGAATTGTGCTTTACAAGGAACTTCTTGCATGGCTCGGCGGCAGTTCTGCATGGCTCGACAGTACAAGCACGGTCATATCAATAACCGCAAATGCTCTTATGGTAACACGCTATCGTGAACAATGGCTGCTTTGGATAATCGTTGATACTGTCACTGTTGTCATGTGGGCAAAGGGCGGCGATCCGATAATGACTACGATGTGGGCGGTCTATCTTATCAATGCAGTCTATGGCTATGTAAACTGGACAAAAATAAGCCGCAACCAGCCTCAGGCAGCATGAAAAAAGGCACATCCGTAATTTGTCGGATGTGTCTTTTTATATGTTATAGCTAAAATCTTGACTTTTTTCGTCTAAAGTATTATAATAAAATTATATGTTTTCTTTTTCAAATTTTTTAGAGATGCCTTATATTTTATTAGCAACAGGAGTTAATGGCAATGGAATACAGCTTAAATAATTTCAGTCTTCTTTCACCTGAAAATACTGAGAAGAACTTTGTCCTCAATGATGCGGCAGTAAATGACTTATCTGTTGATTTTCTGGCAGATAAGCTGACCGAATCAAATGATGAAAAACGCAGACTTATTAAAATACTGAGAAATGTTCCAACAGATCAGAAAATCATTTCATACCGTCAGGAAATTTATAATGACCTGAAAAATTATCCTGATGTAGCCGAAAAGCTGAGTGAAATATTTGATAAAATGCAGTATTATGTTCAGAATGACAGAAGCCTTGATATCAATCAGTCCACAGTATGGGAGCTGGTACATCATCTGCGCAGTTTGCAGAACTATGTTGATTCGGTATCTGAAATAAAAACTCTCTTGAAAGACAGAGAATTTGGCTCAGTTGGACTGAAACAGCTTTCCTTATATATCGAAAAAATTTATTCTGACAGCGGTTTTGCCGAATTATCAAAGGATCTTGAAGCCCTTGGCGAAGGTGTTGATATGATACACAGTGTATCTCTCGGCATCAATCTTGATCAGAATCTTCAGCCGAAAAAAGTCGGAATCCTTTCATTCAACACTTATGAATTCGGCGAAAGGGGACTTCTGGAAAGATTTTTCACGGCACACCGCAAAAAGAACCCCAATGACAAAGAACTTACACCGTTTACTATGGTAACACAGTCCGATGAATTCCCTACGCCTATCATGAATAATCTCACAGGCTATGCTGAAAGTATGCTCACGGCAGTAACACGCAAGCTCAAGAAAGAACTCGCAAAATATACTGACTACAGCGGCAAGAATCTTGCGAAACTTGGCGATGAACTCATTTTTTATATTCGTTTCATTGCACTTGAAAAGAAGATGACTGAAAACGGTATGCCGTGCTGTATCCCGTCATTTTCTGATAAAGACACTGTAATAGATAAGCTTTACAATATAAAGCTTGCAATGAAAAACGGCGATAAAAGCACAGAAAATCCCATTGTATGCAATGATATACATTTTGATAAGGACAGCACTGTCATCATTCTCACAGGCCCGAACCGTGGCGGAAAAACTATAATAACACAGGCTGTCGGACTTGCTTTTCTCATGTTCCAGCATGGTGTATTCGTTCCGTGTGCAGGCGGAAAATTACGCATTTGTGACGGCATATTCACACATTTCCCTGCCGATGAAAACCAGACCGTTACCCTCGGCAGACTCGGCGAGGAAGCAGAAAGATTCAGCAGAATATGGGAAAATGCAACATCTGAAAGCATCATTCTGCTTAATGAATCATTTTCTTCCACAAGCCATTTTGAATCGCTTTATATAGCTAAAGATGTAGTAAAAAGCCTCTGCTGTCTTGGCGCAAGGACTTTTTTCAATACGCATATGCATGAACTTGCCGAAAATACAAGTGAGTTTTTATGCGAAAATTCCATATGCGGCGCAGCAAGCGCAGTAATGGGTAAACGAGAAGGGGAGAGTGCCTTTAAAATAAACTTTGAAAAGCCGAACGGAAAAAGCTATGCTCAGGAAATTGCCGCTAAATACGGTGTGACATTTGAACAGCTATCCAAAAAATTTAACTAAAAACCGGCAGGGAAGCGCAATAATTATTTTTTCCGCATTTTTTCATCAAGTGCCCGTTTTATCGGCTCGGTTTCGCCGTATGTGCGTATAAGCGTATAACCTGCGCTTGATAAAACTGCATTGACAAATACATCACGTTCCTGACGTTCCGCCTGTTCATGGCTCTTGTCATCAAGTTCAATAAGCAGAAGAACTTTCATATTGTCACATATCGCAAAGTCTATGTGTTTGGACTGAACTTTCGCAAAATCCCGATACCATTCCTTGCGATCAGCATTAGGCATCGGATCAACCAGATCGGCAAGCCTGATCTTAGCGAGAATTTGCAGTCCCATAGGTTCAGTAACAGCTTTAAGTGAATTATAGAACCAGAATTCGTGCTTGGTAAGCAGAAGTTTTGCTTTATATTGAACAGGCTTTTGCTTTTTGCCTGAAAAGCCCATGATAAGTATTATTACAACAGCGGCTAAAAGAAGATACTGCATTTTGTCAGCTCCCTGAAATATATTTGGTTACATTCATTATAACATAAAACATATATTTTTTTCAAGATATCTTTTGATTTTAGTTGACTTTTCTGCGGCAGTAATGTATAATTATTGATAGGGACATAAGCTTGTTTTTGTTCATCTGCACAATTACTGTGTGATTTTATATAATTTCAGGAGGTACCTTTTTTATGAATATGAAAATGAAATTTCATCTGCCAAGCTTTACTACACATTTCCGTTTCAATGTAGCTTTCCTTGCTATGCTTGAAACTTATCCGGAATTCTTCCATGACAATATTGAAATTGCTTCATTTTATGATGCATTTCCGCAGTCACTCTGGAATGGCGGAAGAATCAACAACGATGAATGCAACGATCAGTTTATAAATGTCGTTATCAACACTCTTAACAGAAAAGGTATTCCGCTTCGTTTTACTTTTACAAATCCGCTCATTGAAGAAAAACATCTCGGAGATAAATTCTGCAACAGTATTCTTGAACGTGCAAACAACGGTCTGAATGAGGTTATTGTTTTTTCTCCGATCCTTGAAGAATACATCAGAAAAAACTATCCTAAATATAAGATAACAAGTTCTACCTGCAAGCGTATAAAAAATATCGATGATCTTAACGCTGAACTTGAAAAAGACTACAAATATGTCGTTCTTGACTATGTTTTCAATAATCAGTTTGATCTTCTTGAACAGGTAAAGCATAAGGAAAAATGTGAACTTCTCATCAATGCACTGTGTGTTCCGGATTGCCCGAACAGATCAAAGCATTACATAAATATCGCAAAACAGCAGATGGCTCTTTGTGAATATTACGCTAATCCAAGCAGAAAAAGTGAACTTATGCTTGATAAGATACTCACACCTGACGAGCTGAAACTTCTGGATTGTCCGCATACTGACAAAAGCCTTTATGATATTCAGGATCTGCCGACTTTTGTTACTGCCGAGGCTATTTTTGAAAAATATCTGCCTATGGGATTCTGCAACTTCAAGCTTGAAAGCAGAAGCACCAATGCAATTAATCTTATGGAGCATTATCTCTATTATCTTGCAAAGCCTGAATGGCGTGACAAGGCACGTTATGAGTTCTTCAAGATACTTGTAAACAATGAGATTTTCCAGCTTGATTAAATTACTGCATCACTGATTAAGTAATGCAAAAATATCGCATAAAAAGAGGAACGAAAAAATCGTCCCTCTTTTTTGATTATATAATGTTGAAAATACAGCAGAGAAGTGATATAATGAGAATAATGAAAGCTGATATAAAGTTGCACCAAATGCAAGTTTGGTGCAACTTTAGAAAGGAAACTGCCAATGAGCAAATATAATAATTCAGAAAACCCTGAATTTCTTAATGAATACCTCGTGCATTTAAAGCTTGTGGAACTGCTTGCGGAGCGTTCGGTTCAGGGCTACTATGAAGATATACGTCTGTTTCTCAGATACATCTATGAGAAAAATCACACTACTGAAAAGGCTCTTGAAGATATCGATATCTCAGGCATGAGTCCGTCTGAACTGCGTGATATCAGTATATCCGATATCTACAGCTATATATTCTTTCTTGCTGATGAACGTCAGAACAGTGACAAAGCCCGATACAGGAAAATTTCATCCCTTCGCAGTTTTTTCAGGTATCTTGAAAAAGTTGCACATCTTATAGATTCCGATCCTGCCAAAGATCTTGATGTACCTGTTCCGAAAGCGGCACTCCCGAAATTTCTTTCGCTTGATGAAAGTCTGCGTCTGCTCAAAGCTTCTGACAGCAGCGATTCCAAGCGTGATTATTGCATAATTACGCTGTTTCTTAACTGCGGAATGCGTCTCAGTGAGCTTGTGGGCATCAATATTTCCGATATCGATTTCTATGAAAACCGCATGAAAGTTCTTGGCAAAGGCAATAAAGAACGTATGGTCTACCTGAATGATGCCTGTATCGATGCATTGAAGAAATATCTCGATATACGCAGAAATAACCAGAAGGCTCAGGCTGAACCTGCACTTTTTATAAGCAACCAGAATAAGCGCATATCAAAGCGTCGTGTACAGCAAATTGTTGAGGATACACTTAAAGCCGCTGACCTTGACGGAAAAGGCATAACCACGCATAAACTGCGTCATACTGCGGCAACTTTAATGTATCAGTACGGCGAGGCTGATGTCCTGACACTGAAAGAAATTCTCGGTCATGCAAGCGTGTCAACTACTGAGATATACACACACCTGAATCACGAACAGGCTCGGAACGCTATTGAAAGCAATCCCCTTTCAAAAGTTAAATCAAATGATGAAAAATAATTATGCAGAATATTAAAATTATATTTTAACTATTGTTTTTGTTGCAAATTGCGTCGAAATGTAGTATAATATTTCAGGCAAAAAATTTTGAAAGGAATGTTTTTATGTGCGGAATCGTTGGCTTTACCGTAAACACAGATAACTCTGACAAGATAATCTGCGATATGATGGACAGGATCAGACATCGTGGACCTGATGCGGAGGGACGATATGTTGATAATGACATTGCTCTCGGTCACCGAAGACTCAGCATCATTGATGTCAGCAATGCCGGCGACCAGCCGATATATAATGAGGACGGCTCACTTGTAATCGTTTTCAACGGCGAAATCTATAATTACCAAAGTATTCGTGATGAACTTTCAGCGGCAGGTCATGTTTTCAAAACCAACACGGATACGGAAGTTCTTATACACGGCTATGAAGAATTCGGCGAAAAACTCCTGAATAAACTGCGTGGTATGTTTTCGTTTGTTATCTGGAACAAAAATACAAAGGAGCTTTTCGGCGCAAGGGACTTTTTCGGGATAAAACCAATGTACTATGCGCATATGAATGGTACTTTCATGTTCGGTTCTGAAATAAAAAGCTTCCTTGCACATCCGGATTTTTGCAAAGAACTGAATACATCGGTACTTGAAAGCTATCTTACATTTCAGTACTCCCCTGTTAATGAGACGTTTTTTAAAAATGTTTACAAGCTTCCGCCTGCTCATTTTTTCAGATACAAAGACGGAAAATTTGAGATGAAACGCTACTGGGACGTTCATTTCAATGCCGATAATGAACCTTCACTTGATGAATGGGTAAACAGAATATCGGATACTTTCCATGACTCTGTAAATGCCCATAAGATCGCAGATGTTGAAGTAGGCTCATTCCTTTCAAGCGGCGTGGATTCAAGCTATGTTGCGGCTGTTGCTGATGTTGACAAGACTTTTACCGTAGGCTTCGGCAATGATGAAAAGTACAACGAAATAGGCTGGGCTAAAAATTTCTCAAAGGCTATCGGCAAGGAAAATACAAGCAAGGTCATCACGCCTGAAGAATACTGGAACAGCATTGCAATGATACAGTATCACATGGATGAACCTCTTGCTGATCCGTCTGCTGTTGCGCTTTATTTTGTATGCAATATCGCCTCAGACAAACTTAAAGTAGTTCTTTCAGGTGAGGGCGCTGATGAGATCTTCGGCGGATATAACGTGTACAGCGATCCGAATGGTACGCTTTATGACAGACTGCCAAGATTTATAAAACGTGGCATAGGAAAAGCCGCTGAAAAACTCCCTGAAAAGCGTGGAGTAAATTTCTTTGTACGCAAGGGTAAAGATGTTGAAGAACGCTTTATCGGCAATGCATATATGTTTAAACCTGCCGACAGAAAAAAGCTTCTGAAAATTCAGACCGATGCTCCTGATCCTATGGCAATAACAAGGCATTTTTATAACAATGTTAAAGACAAAGATGATGTTACAAAAATGCAGTACCTTGATCTGCATATGTGGATGGCAGGCGATATTCTCCTCAAAGCCGATAAAATGAGCATGGCAAATTCACTTGAGCTGCGTGTTCCTTTCCTTGACAAGGAGATAATGGCTCTTGCTGAAAAGATACCCACAAAGTACAGAGTTACCCACGAAAAAGGTACTGATGAAACAAAATATATCACGAAATATGCCATGAGACTGGCTGCACGCAAGGATACTCCCAAGCAGACAGCTAAAACTGCCGCAAAGAAAAAACTTGGTTTCCCTGTGCCGATAAGAGTATGGCTGAAAGAGGACAAATACTACAACATTGTCCGCAGTTATTTTGAAAGCGAAAGTTCTAAGCAGTTCTTCCATACTGCTCCGCTTATCGCACTTCTTGATGATCATAAAAACGGAAAGGCTGACAACAGCCGAAAAATTTGGACTGTATTCATATTCCTTGTATGGTATAAGGTTTATTTTGAAAATAACGGATGCTATACATCGGATATGATATGAGACTGGAGAGATTATGGCAAGTATAGTTACATATGAATATATAAAGCAGAATCCTGACATAATGGAATACATACGCCGTGCTGATGAGGCTCTTGAAACCCTCGGCTATACTGAGCATTCATTTGCCCATGTGGAGCGTGTTGCGCATATTTCAAGCTATATCCTTGAAACGCTTGAATATGACGAAAGAACCGTTGAGCTTGTGCGTGTGGCATCTATCATGCATGACATAGGAAATGTTATTAACAGGATAGACCATGCACAGAGCGGTGCAGTAATGGCATTCAGACTGCTTGATAACCTTAGTATGCCTGCAAATGAGATATGCTCAATTATTTCCGCAATCGGAAATCACGATGAAAATACCGCACAGCCTCTTAATCCGATATCAGCCGCACTTATGATAGCTGATAAATGCGATGTTAGACGAAGCCGTGTACGCAATACCGATCCTATGACATTTGATATCCATGACAGAGTAAACTATGCCGTTGAAAAATCTGAGGTATACTTTACTGATGATAAAAAGTCGATCATCCTCAATTTGCAGATAGATACTAATATTTCCGCAGTTTTGGAATATTTCGAGATATTCCTTGACCGTATGCTCCTCTGCAAAAAGGCTTCAAAGTTCCTTGGAGTTCAGTTTGAACTTATCATAAATGACAGCAAAATTTTATAATCGGAGGTTAAAAATATGTATTCAGATTATCAGCATCTCATTGATTTGAATGACTATCCCGTTTCATGGTGGAAGAAGGTGGTTGAGCTTGGCGAGAAGATCTACCACTCCCCTGCCGATTACGCTCATGTCTGTGACGGAAAGATAATGGCTACTTTGTTTTATGAGCCGTCAACACGCACACAGATGTCATTCCAGACTGCCATGATACGTCTCGGCGGTCAGATAATAGGTTTCGATAATCCTGCAAATTCATCAGTTGCAAAGGGCGAATCAATAAAGGATACGACCAAAATAGTCAGCAATTATGCTGATGTTCTGGTAATGCGTCATCCTGTTGCAGGCGCTTCAAAAGCCGCATCTCTTACAGCAGACTGTCCTGTTATCAATGCAGGCGACGGAGGACACCTCCACCCGACTCAGACTCTCACCGACCTCCTTACTCTTAAAATTGAAAAAAATACGCTTTCAGGCTTAACTATCGGTATGTGCGGCGATCTTCTTAATGGAAGAACTGTTCATTCGCTCTGTAAGGCTCTCAGTCAGTTTGAAAACAATAAATTTGTGTTCATATCCACCCGTGAACTGAGAATGCCTGCATATATCAAAGACATCATTAAAGCAAGCGGAAGCTGTTATGAGGAAGTTGATACTATAGAGGAAGTTATCGGCAGACTTGATGTTCTCTATATGACAAGAATACAGCAGGAACGTTTCGCAAGTATGGAAGAATATCTTGCACAGAAAAACACATATGTACTTGACAGAAAGAAGATGCTGAATGCCAAGAAGGATATGATCGTTATGCATCCGCTTCCGAGAGTTGACGAGATCACTGTTGAGGTCGATGACGATGCAAGGGCTATGTACTTCAAACAGGCTAAATACGGCGTATATGTCCGTATGGCACTCATTACAACTATTCTCGCTGAGAAGAAACAGTCAGAAACTCTGAAAGGCAAGGTTTACGGCGGAGTAAGATGCAATAATCCGAGATGCATTACAAATCATGAAGAATATCTGCCAAAGAGTTTCCGGTCAAGCGGTGATGAAACACTTCTTGAATGTGAATACTGCGACGAAAGAAAGCTTATATAAACAAAAAAGATGACCTTAAAATGGCAGTACTTATATAGAAGTTTTACTTTTTATCGGGGAGAACCCTTTTTCAAAAGGGTTTCCCTCAATAATAAGCATAAAGTTTCTATAGGGCACCTCTAAAAACTCGTTTTGAGTAAGAAAAAGCAGATAGGTACAGTAGATGCAAGAAAAGCCATCGAAGGCGTGCTTTCGCACTACGAGATGGCTTGACGCAGCAGATGCTGTGCATAGCTGCTTTTTCTCAGAAGGGGTTTTTAGAGGTGCCCTTAAGAAAAA
>JAZUGG010000072.1:0-10397 GCA_045641105.1 Ruminococcus sp.
CGGGGAAGAACCTTTCCTCAGAAAGGTTTGCCCCGATAAAGAGCATGAGTATCAGAAAAAGCGCTGTTTTTATAACAGGTAAAGAATTAATGAAAAAAGCGGTCATGCTGAAACATGACCGCTGATTTACTCGTTTGGACAAAAATATATTATAAATTAGTCGTTGATCTTAGTAACAACGCCTGAACCTACTGTTCTACCACCTTCACGGATAGCGAAACGGAGGCCTTCTTCGATAGCGATTGGAGTGATAAGCTCAACGTCCATAGCTACGTTATCGCCAGGCATACACATTTCCTTATCAGCTGGAAGTGTTACAACGCCAGTAACGTCAGTTGTTCTGAAATAGAACTGTGGTCTGTAGTTGTTGAAGAATGGGGTATGACGGCCGCCTTCTTCCTTCTTAAGAACGTAAACCTGACCAGCGAACTTTGTATGTGGCTGGATTGAACCTGGCTTACAGAGAACCTGTCCACGCTCAACCTGATCTCTTGTGATACCACGGAGAAGAGCACCTACGTTATCACCAGCTTCACAGAAGTCAAGAGTCTTTCTGAACATTTCAAGGCCTGTAACAACTGTTGTGAGCTTTTCGTCAGAAAGACCAACGATTTCAACCTGCTCGTTAACGTTAAGTCTACCTCTTTCAACTCTACCTGTAACAACAGTACCACGACCAGAAATTGTCATAGTATCTTCGATAGGCATAAGGAATGGCTTAGCATCGTCTCTCTCAGGGCTTGGGATGTATTCATCTACAGCGTTCATGAGTTCGAGGATTGGAGCGTAAGCTGGATCGTTAAGATCGTCAGGAGCTTCGAGAGCCTTCAGAGCTGAACCCTTGATGATAGGTGTATCATCGCCAGGGAAGTCATAGCTTGAGAGAAGGTCACGGATATCCATTTCAACGAGTTCGAGAAGTTCTTCGTCGTCAACCTGATCAGCCTTGTTCATGAATACAACGATTGCAGGAACGCCAACCTGACGAGCAAGAAGGATGTGCTCTCTTGTCTGAGCCATAGGGCCATCAGAAGAAGCAACAACGAGGATAGCACCATCCATCTGAGCAGCACCAGTGATCATGTTCTTTACATAGTCAGCGTGGCCTGGGCAGTCAACGTGTGCATAGTGACGAGCATCAGTCTCATATTCAACGTGAGCTGTGTTGATTGTGATACCACGCTCTCTCTCCTCTGGAGCCTTATCGATCATATCATAAGCCTCGTACTGAGCCTGACCCTTAAGTGCAAGAGTCTTTGTGATAGCAGCAGTAAGAGTTGTCTTACCGTGGTCAACGTGTCCGATTGTACCAATGTTTACGTGTGGTTTAGTTCTTTCAAATTTAGCCTTTGCCATTGGAAAATTCCTCCTTAAAGAAAAATTGAAAATCTGTATATATATTATACCAGATTAATTTGGTAAATTCAAGTGTTTTGGAGAAAAAATATTCTCCAAAACACATGATTTTGTAAAATTTGCTTTATTAGGTGCAAAATCAGTTCAAAAAACCGAGATAAATCAGTTTCTTGCTCTGTTAGCCATGATCTTTTCAGCAATGCTCTTTGGAACTTCCTCATAGCTGTGTGGTTCCATTGTATACTGTCCACGGCCCTGTGTATTTGAACGAAGGTCGCTTGTGTAACCAAACATTTCTGAAAGCGGAACGAGAGCGTCAACCTGGATAGAACCTGATCTTGTCTCCTGTCCCTGGATCTGACCACGGCGTGAGCTGAGGTCACCGATAACTGTTCCGAGGTAGTCATCAGGAACGATAACTGCAACCTTCATAACAGGTTCCATGAGAACAGCGTTAGCCTGCTTGAGAGCTTCCTTGAAAGCGATAGAACCTGCAATCTTGAATGCCATTTCTGAGGAGTCAACTTCGTGGTAAGAACCATCATAAAGTTCAACCTTAACGTCAACAACTTCATAGCCTGCAAGGATACCAGCCTTCATAGCGCCCTGGATACCTGCATCAACTGCAGGGATATATTCCTTAGGAATTGAACCGCCGACTACAGCGTTTGTGAACTCATAGCCCTTGCCTGATTCATTTGGAGCAACACGGATCTTAACGTGACCGTACTGACCAGAACCACCGGACTGCTTCTTGTACTTGTAGTCGATGTCTGCATTTCCCTTGATTGTTTCCTTGTATGCAACCTGTGGAGCACCAACATTAGCTTCAACCTTGAACTCACGGAGGAGACGGTCAACGATAATGTCGAGGTGAAGCTCACCCATACCAGCGATGATAGTCTGACCTGTTTCTTCGTCAGTCCATGTCTTGAATGTAGGATCCTCTTCAGCAAGCTTTGCGAGAGCGATACCCATCTTTTCCTGACCAGCGTTTGTCTTTGGCTCGATAGCGAGCTGGATAACAGGCTCAGGGAATTCCATGGATTCGAGAATGATCGGGTGCTTTTCATCACAGAGTGTGTCACCTGTTGTGGTGTTCTTGAGACCAACAGCAGCAGCGATATCGCGCGCGTAAACTGTATCGAGGTCTTTTCTGTGGTTAGCGTGCATCTGTACGATACGGCCGAAACGCTCCTTGTTATCCTTTGTTGCGTTCAGAACTGAGTCGCCCTGATGAACAACACCTGAATAAACACGGAAGAAAGCAAGCTTACCAACGAATGGGTCAGTTGCGATCTTGAATGCGAGAGCTGAGAACGGCTCATCGTCTGAAGAAGGTCTGTCTTCTTCTTCTTCTGTATCAGGGTTTACGCCCTTGATTGCAGGAACGTCGAGCGGTGAAGGCATATAGTCGATGATAGCATCGAGAAGCTTCTGAACGCCCTTGTTCTTATAGGAAGTACCGCAGCATACAGGAACCATTGCGTTAGCGATAGTAGCCTTTCTGATGCAGGTCTTGATCTCGTCGATTGTGAGTTCTTCACCCTCGAAGAACTTCTCCATAAGAGCATCGTCCTGTTCTGCAACGTGCTCAACCATTTCATCATGGTACTTCTGAGCAAGTTCAGCCATATCCTCAGGAATATCTTCAACACGGATATCCTTTCCGAGGTCATCGTAATAAACGTAAGCCTTCATTTCAACGAGGTCGATGATACCTCTGAAAGTATCCTCAGCACCGATAGGGAGCTGAATCGGAACGGCATTACATTTAAGTCTGTCCTTCATCATGTCGATAACATGGTAGAAGTCAGCGCCCATAATGTCCATCTTATTTACATAAGCCATTCTTGGGACTTTGTAGTTATCAGCCTGTCTCCAAACTGTTTCGGACTGTGGCTCAACACCGCCCTTAGCGCAGAGAACTGTTACAGAACCATCGAGTACACGGAGTGAACGCTCAACTTCAACAGTGAAGTCAACGTGGCCTGGTGTGTCGATGATGTTAAGTCTGTGACCGCCCCAGTAGCAAGTTGTAGCAGCGGAAGTGATTGTGATACCTCTCTCCTGCTCCTGCTCCATCCAGTCCATAGTAGCGGAACCTTCGTGTGTTTCACCGATCTTATGGTTAACACCTGTGTAGAAAAGGATACGCTCTGTGGTAGTGGTCTTACCTGCGTCGATATGAGCCATGATTCCGATATTTCTGGTATTTTCAAGTGTGCAATCTCTTGCCATAATATCCTCCTTTGGCTCTTACCAGCGGTAATGAGCAAATGCCTTGTTAGCCTCAGCCATCTTGTGAGTATCGTCACGCTTCTTGCAAGCACCGCCTGTGCCGTTAAGTGCGTCGAGAATCTCACCGGCAAGTCTTTCCTTCATTGTCTTTTCGTTTCTCTCTCTGGAGTACTTTGTGATCCAGCGGAGACCGAGTGTCTGACGTCTTTCAGGTCTTACCTCCATAGGAACCTGGTAAGTAGCACCACCGAGACGGCGAGCCTTTACCTCAAGTTCAGGCATGATATTTTCCATAGCCTGCTCGAAAACCTCAAGAGCATCCTTGCCTGTTTTTTCTGCAACGATCTCGAATGCACCGTAAACAATTTTCTGAGCAACACCCTTCTTACCATCTAACATGATGTTATTGATAAGACGTGTAACGAGCTTTGAATTGTATACAGGATCCTGTAATACGTCACGCTTTGCGATTTTACCTCTTCTTGGCATTTTCGCTTCCCTCCTTCATATAGATTGATGAATTCATAGGTACTCGTACCCGACCGATTACTGTCAATACCGACGTATCTTCACCGATCGGTACGTCAGGGCCAATGCAGAGGATAAATCCGCCCCATCATTAAGATGAACAAATCTATATTATCTCCGCATTATCCTGCGGTAGTAGTTAGCCTATATTAATAATTATGTGCGGTTGTTATAGTCAAGCCGCTGACTGTAAAATGAAGTACTGATTACTTCTGCTTAGGTCTCTTTGCACCGTACTTGGAACGAGCCTGACCACGGTTAGCAACACCCTGAGCATCAAGAGTACCTCTGATGATGTGGTAACGTACACCAGGGAGATCCTTTACACGTCCGCCTCTGATAAGAACAACGCTGTGTTCCTGAAGGTTGTGACCGATACCCGGAATGTAAGAAGTTACCTCGTAACCGTTTGTGAGCTTAACTCTGGCAATTTTTCTCATAGCTGAGTTAGGCTTCTTAGGTGTAGCAGTTCTTACAGCAGTGCAAACGCCTCTCTTCTGAGGTGAGCTCTGGTTGATCTGAACCTTCTTTTTTGCATTATAGCCCTTCTGGAGTGCAGGAGCAGTGGACTTTGTTTCGAGGTCCTTTCTTCCTTTACGAACGAGCTGGTTAAATGTTGGCATATTTTTCCTCCTTTTCTCAAAAGATAGTCTTATACGCAGATATTTCACGTACCAAAATATTATACAAGATAAAAGACGGCTTGTCAAGGGGTTCCCCTAAAAAAGCCGTCTTTATAATATTATTTCGTTATTTTCCCTATCACTGCATGGATTTCAGAGCGGGTTATTAGCGAATATTTAAGTCATACCATTCAAGTATGTCTCTGTAATGTTCGCCCTGTGTTGATGTTTTCGCATAGTATGCAAGGATAAACGATGCATCTCTGCCGTCTGCTGTATTATCCTGGTTGATATCGGCGGCAAGCCTCTTTAAAGGTTCGTTTCCGAAAGGTATGCCTCCGTTAGCCGAACACTCGGCATATTCCCTGAGCACAAGCGATGCATCCCTTGAGTCAATAACTCCGTCAAAATTGACATCACCTTTGATATAATCAGGAACATTTACCGTAACATTGAAGGAAACCGTCTTGATATCCCTGTAGCCGTGGCAGTTAAGGTTCTTTGTGATGTAAATCGTATATGTACCTGATTTTGTATTGTCAAACTGTGAAGCATCTATCTCATACTCTCCGCAGTTTGCCTCACGTACAAAGTAACCGTAATCCTCAACATAGCCTGCGCCGTTGTTGAAGTATACCCTGTCGCCTACCTTTGCACCATCGAAATTCAGTTCCTCACCAACAGTGTACACTGTCTTGAACGGCTGACTAATAAGGTCAAACGTTACCTTCAGTTCAACTCCCGGAGCAGTTACCGGAGGCTGAGTTGTGGTGGTGGTTGTTGTCGTTGAAGAAGTAGTCTTTGAAGTGGTTGTTGCAGTCGTTGATGATGACGAACTGGTCATAACCGTTTTCCTTATCTCCGCATTGAGTACGGAATTGTTCACAGACAGCCTGTAATTGGCTGAAAGCGAATCTTTATCATATCCATACGGAACGTCAACGATATCGACCGTCACATCTGAGCCGTAAAGCTGATATACCGCCTGATCGTCGGAATAATAGTCCCTTGCATTATTGTCATCGGTGTCATTGGTACGAAGCCTGAACTTCACGCCGTAAACCGTCTGTTTTGTATCAGCATCGATAAATTTGACTATATATATATTCTTTTGCCGTGTTGTCGTGACCGTCGTCGTTGTTGTGGTAGTGGTTGTCGTTGAAGTAGTTGTTTTCCGTGTTGTGGTAGTTGAAGTCGTTGTTTTTCGTGTTGTTGATGTTGTGGTAGTAGTCGATGGTCTGGATGTTGTTGTTGTAGACGAAGTCGTTTTTGACGATGTGATAGGCGGTGCTGTGACACGCTTTACATCTACATTGAACGATATCTTATTTGAAGCAGTCAAATTCTTGTACGTCTGGGTATAGGTTATGTAGATAGGATATGTGCCCTCCTCCCATGTTTTGAACTGTGAGGAGTCAATAGAAAGTCTTGAATCCGTAAATGACATTGCACTGTTCTGTATTTTGGTCTTTTTGCCGTAATTATCGGTATATTCATAGTAGCTGTTGATATATCCGCCTGCATAGTTGAGGTTTTCGCCTGTATTGTATGTCACCTTGACCGGCAGAGTTCTTATCGAAAGACCTACTTCAAGCTTAGGCTGAACAGTCGTAGTGCCTGACGTTTTACCGGAAGAAGTTGTTTTTGTTGTCGTTGTTGTTGTCGTTTTTGAAACTGTTGACCTTGAAACAGTCGTCTGTATCGGCTCTGAACCGGTTATCACACTAAACTTCATTCCGAATCTGTTGGCATATTTTTCCGCTGTTGAACCTGAATAGCCATGTATTGTACCGTTAAAATTGCCGAAATACTTATCAACGGTACTGTTTGATATGGTTGATGATTCACCATAGATTGTACAATTCGGATTATAGATATAAACATCCCTGAGATTCGGGCAGTCTCTTAATGCATCAAGACCTATCAGTGTTACACCTGACGGAATGCTTATTGAGCTGATCGCTGTTCCGTTAAGACAGTGAGTAGCCACTTCTGTAATATCTGAAGGGAACTGGATATTTGTCAGATTTGAACAGCCGCTGAATGAATATGCACCCAGACTCTTTATGCCGTTTTCAAGAACAGCAGTTCTTATTTCACCTCTCATCTTATACCACGGCACACCTGACGCTGATGCCCAGTTAGGCATTTTTGAATTTCCTGAGAAGTAAAGTGTTCCTCCTGAAAGTGACCAGTCCATAATATCAAGTATCGTTCCTGATGCATCTTGCTTAGGACTGTCAGCAATGCCCGAAGGCGAACTTATTTTTGCTGCGTCGGTTGTTGGTACAAATGCGGCTGAAAAACACATCGCCGCAGACAGAAGAATTGATAAAAATTTTTTCATAGTTTCTAACCTCCTGAAAATACCCCAGAGCATCGCTATGCTCTCAGACCGCCAATATCCCCCAAAGGCGGTTTATAACTTAATGTTTTCTCGGAGCTAAAAGCATGATAAGCGGATATATCTCAAGACGGCCAAGCAGCATATCAAAGCATAACACTATTTTTGAAAATGCATTAAGTCCGCCGAGACTTCCCGCAGGGCCGAATCGCCCTACTCCGAAGCCGATATTATTCATACAGGTTACTACAGCAGATGCCGATTCTTCAATTGAAAAATCGTCAAGTGTCACAAGAAGCAGTGAAATTACGAACAATGAAATAAAAAGAATAAAATAGTTGCTCGTACCTCTCACAACGTCCTGTTCAACAGGTTTACCGTCCATTTTTACAGTCGCAACCGCTCTTGGGTTAACGATATACTTTAATTCCTTGATGCCGGTCTTGATGAGGATTATTATTCGTGATACCTTCATTCCGCCGCCTGTTGAGCCTGCGCATGAGCCTATGAACATCAGTATCAGCAGAAGCGTCTGCGAGAATACAGGCCACTGTGCCGTATCCGTAGTGGCAAATCCCGCTGATGTTATGGTCGATGCTACCATGAAGAATGTATGGCGTAATGTATCACCAAGACCATCGTACAATCTGAGCGTATTCAGCGTTATAAGAGCTGTTGCAGCGATAATGACACCAAAATATGTTCTTGCCTCCTCATCTTTGAAAGCAAGAGAAAATTTTCTTATGATGATATAATAATAAAGATTGAAATTGACACCAAAAAGAATAATAAATACTGCGATAACCATTTCAATATAGGTACTGCCGTAATGACCTATGCTGTCAGACCATATTGAAAAGCCTCCCGTACCTGCCGAAGAACAGGCATGGATAATTGCATCATAAAGCGGCATTCCTCCGAATAAAAGGAATATTATTTCCGAAACAGTCAGCGTTATGTAAATACCATAAAGGATTCGTGCCGAAATATTTGTCTTTGAAACAAGCCGTCCTACTGTCGGGCCTGCACATTCTGCTCTCATCATGTGCATTGTACGTGTATCGTTGCTGGCTGCAATGGCAAGCACAAACATCAGTACTCCCATACCGCCCATCCAGTGAGTAAATGCTCTCCAAAAAAGACAGGCTTTCGACATTGATTCAACATCTGACAGAATTGTCGCACCGGTTGTGGTGAAGCCTGAGACAGTCTCAAAAAGTGCATCAGCAAAATGCGGAATTTCACCTGAAATAACAAACGGAAGTGAACCAATAACTGACATTGCAACCCATGAAGCTGCAACGCTTACAAATCCGTCCATTGAAAAAATCGACTTGTCTGAAGGTTTTTTTACGGTAAGAACAATTCCGATAAACATCGTTATCAGAAAAGGTATTCCAAATGACGATAAAACATGATGTTCGCTGTAAATAACCCCTACGATAATGGGAAGAAGCATGAATAAGCCTACAACAAGCAGTATCTTTCCCATTATATAGGAGACCATCCTATAATTCATTTTCCCCTTTGCTCCCCTTAGTTAAAAATATTGCTGAGATCATGGAATCCCTTTGTAGTTGTTACTACTACTACACTGTCATTTATCATAAGACAGTCATCACCCTTTGGAATGATAAGCTCGGAGCCACGAATAATGCTTGCAATAAGAATTCCGCTCTTGATATTGAGTTTTTTCAGCGGAACATCAACATAACTCTTTTTCTCACGTACTATAAACTCGATAGCCTCAAGTCTGTCGTTGACCATTCTGTACAGAGTTGTGACATTATTGCCGACTGAATTCTGTTTTGCACGAACATACTGCAAAATCTGGTTAACTGTTATCGTTTTCGACGAGATGATACTGTCAAGCGAAAGCGTATCAGTAAGCTGAATAAGCGACGGACGGTTGACCTTTGTTACTACTTTCTCAACACCGTTATTTTTGGCAAGCAGAGAAAGAAGGATGTTTTCCTCATCAATACCTGTAAGCGTAACCACGGCATCAGCCTTGAAAACGCCCTCCTCACGGAGAATATCATGGTCAGTACCGTCAGCACAGGATATGCTTACCTTATCAAGGCGTTCACTGAGTTCAAGGCATCTTTCTTTATTTATCTCAATGATCTTGACCTTAGTGCCCATTTCAATAAGCTGCTGTGCAAGGTGATATGCTACACGTCCGCCGCCTATCAATACTGCGGATTTAACACGCTTTTCACGGTATGTCGAGCTTATGCTCTTGAAGAATTTGACCATATTGCTGTGAGAAGCAGTCATGTGTATCTTATCGCCAGCCCTGATTACAAAATCACCGTTCGGAATAATAAGGTCATCACCTCGCTGAACGGCACAGATAAGAATATCAAGCCTCATTCTGCGTGAAAGCTGTGTCAGTGCAACACCGTCAAGGATACTGCCGCTGTTTATACGTATCTCGGCAAGATCAACTCTGCCTTTGGCAAATGATTCGATATTGATAGCTTCAGGATAACGAAGCACCTTTGCAATTTCATTTGCGGCGCTGTAATCCGGATTGACCATCATGCTGATGCCAAGTTCTTCACGCATAAATACAAGCTGATTGTCAAATTCAGGATTTCTTACACGGGCGATGCAATGCCTTGCATTAAGCTTTTTGGCTATAAGACATGAAAGGATATTTACCTCGTCCGAACCAGTAAGGGCGATAAAAAGATTCGCTTTTCCAACATTTGCCTCATCAAGAATATCAGTTTGAAGACAATTTCCGATAATTCCCTTAATATCATAATCGTTTACAGCAGATTTAATACGTTCTGATTTAACATCAATTACAGTAACTTTGTGTTCATCACTAAGAACCTCGGCAAGAGCACTGCCTACTTTGCCGCATCCTACAATAATTATTTCCATATGCCCTCCAAAAATGCTGTTTAACAGCTATATCTACTCAATATAATTATACCATCTTTTGATGAAATGTCAATAGAGACAAAGGAAAGGGATATTAAATTTGTGTAAAACGCAGTAAAAAAAGGGTAAAATTATGACACTTCAAAATAAAAAAGATGCCATTGTCACAGCATCTCATAAAGGCTTCTATTACACAATAACACAAAAACCTCTTTCACGCAATAGTGAAAGAGGTTTTAAAAAAGTGTCGGCACTGATTTAGTTTCCCAGGCCGTGACCAGCCAAGTATCGTCAACGTGAATGAGCTTAACTTCCGTGTTCGGAATGGGAACGGGTGTGACCTCATTGCCATAAGCACCGACTCTTGTAAACTGAATAAGCATTAATGCTGAGAAAGAAAACAAACATTC
>JAZUGG010000073.1:0-20497 GCA_045641105.1 Ruminococcus sp.
TGAGTAAGAAAAAGCAGATAGGTACAGTAGATGCAAGAAAAGCCATCGAAGGCGTGCTTTCGCACTACGAGAGGGCTTGACGCAGCAGATGCTGTGCATAGCTGCTTTTTCTCAGAAGGGGTTTTTAGAGGTGCCCTTAATAAAGGACATCTGTAAATCGTCGCTTTATACTACTCCGCAAAATATGCGTTTATTTTTTATTATTTTATCATATACAGAATTCTATGTCAACATTCCAAGTTATATCAATTATTAATATGACATTCTTTTTGTTTATGTATTGACTTAATTGGACACACCTCCACGCATTCGCCGCAGTTTTCACACTTGTCATAATCAATTGATGCATGGAAGTTCTCAACCTTTATCGCCCCCGTCGGACATTTTTTCTCGCACATCTTACAGCCGATACAGCCGTTTTTGCAGCTTTCCTTTGTCTCCCTGCCGTTTGCCGCTGACGAACAGAGTACGTCAACACGCTTGGAAACAGGCTTTATTGATATAAGTCCATTAGGACAAACTGCCGCACATTTTCCACAAGCTTCACACAGCACAGGCGTTACCTTAGCAGCTCCGTTTACAACTTTTATGGCATTTTTTTCGCATACTGCCGCACAGTCGCCGTATCCCAGACAGCCGTACCTGCACAAACCGTTTCCACCGTAAAAGCGCTTGACTGCTGTACAGGACTGCACTCCGTCAAACTCGAAACGCTTCTGTGTCGCTTTACAGTCTCCGTTGCAGTGTACAACTGCCGTCATGGGAATGACCTCTGCCGCCTCCGTGCCAAGTATTGCCGCTATTTTTCCTGCCGCATCAGCACCTCCCGGACGGCACAGATTCGTTTCTGCCCCCTTTTCAACTATCGCCGCCGCATAATCCGCACAGCCTGCAAATCCGCATGAACCACAGTTTGCCTGCGGAAGTATCTCTGCTATTTTTTCCGTGCGTTCATCCGTTTCAACGTGGAAAACCTTTGCCGCCACGGTAAGAAGTACACCTGCAAGCACACCGCATCCGCCGAGAATGAGCACAGGGATAAGATAATTCATATGCTGTACCTCCTCATCTGAATAGCCCTGCGAAGCCCATGAAGCTGACCGATACTATCGATGCGGCAATCAGCGTTGCAGGAATTCCCTTGAATGTTTCAGGGATATCGGCATATTCAAGCTTTTTGCGGACACCTGAAAAAATTATCAGTGACATCATGAAGCCAAGTCCTCCGCCAAGTGCATTGACAAGTGACTGCGCAAAAGTGTAATTATTGTCAATATTCAGCACCGTTACACCAAGTACCGCACAGTTTGTCGTTATCAGCGGCAGATATACACCAAGTGACTTATACAGCGACGGTATGCACTTTTTCAGGAAATTCTCCACAAGCTGCACAAACAGTGCTATTATCAGGATAAATACCACTGTATCAAAGTATTCAAGCCCGTTCGGCACAAGTATTCCGTGATGTATCGGATATGTGACAAGCGTTGCGCATATCATTACAAATGTTACTGCAATTCCCATGCCTGCGGCACTTCCAAGCTTTTTCGACACGCCAAGAAACGGACATATACCCATGAATTTCGACAGCACGAAATTATCTGTAAGCATGGCTGAAAGCAATATAACTATCATTGTTTTCACTGACAGCCACCTGCCTTTCCGCATATTCCTTCATTCGGACAGCCTGAACAGCTTATCTCCTGAGGCGGTTTCTGCTTTTTCAGTTTATTTACCAGCGCTATAAGCATACCAAGCGTGAAAAATCCTCCCGCAGGCATAATGAACAGAAGCATCGGGCTTTCACTTATTACAGGTATTTTCATTCCGAGCCAGCTTCCTGAACCGATAATTTCCCTGACCGAGCCCATAATGAAAAGCGCTCCCGTAAAGCCGAGTCCCATGCCTATCGCATCACACGCCGAAGCTGTAACACCGTTCTTGCTTGCGAACATTTCCGCTCTGCCGAAAATTATGCAGTTTACGGTAATGAGTGTGAGGTATATTCCGAGACTGTCATAAAGCGACGGAACAAAGCCTTCAAGCAGAAAGCCGATAAGCGTTACAAAGCTTGCTATTATTACTATGAATGCAGGTATTCTTACCTTGTCGGGTATGACCTTTCTGAGCAGTGAAATTACTATATTCGAGCCGAGAAGTACGAATGTTGTCGCAAGCCCCATGCCTATGCCGTTCAGTGCCTGAGTTGTGACCGCAAGCGTCGGACACATTCCGAGAAGCATTACGAAAGTCGGATTTTCCTTGATAATTCCCCTTGTCAGGTCAGCCGCAAGTGATTTTTTCTCATCTGCCACTCATTATCGCCTCCTTATTATTAATGTATACCTCAAGGGCTGTCTCAACGGCGTGTTTCATTCCGTTTGAGGAAAAAGTCGCACCGCTTACTGCATCAAAATCTTCTGAAAAATCAGAATTCCCCATAAACTGCGCACAGAAATTTGAGTCGTCACGTATCTTTGAGCCAAGTCCCGGAGTTTCTCCCAGTGAAATAAACTCGATTCCGCTGACTCTGCCTGATTTCTCAATGCCGATAAGTACATTTATACCGTCTTTTGAATAGCCGTCAGTACATACCTGAATTGCCGCCGCTCCGTCAGGTGTTACAGCTACTGCCTTTATCTCGCTGTTTCCGAAGTCATTATCGATAATCTTTATTTCTGTGTCACCGAAAAGTGCCTCAACGCTTTTGGAAAATTTCTGCTCTTTCTGCTCTGCTATCCTGTCTTTTGTCAGCTCATATGCAAATACAAGAAGAACCGACGCTATTACACAGATTATTGTCAGCACAAGTGCAGGTTTTATCTTATCCTTCATTTTTTCCTGCCTCCTTTGCGCCGAATACCTTATTGCGGCTTATTTCTTCAATATACGGCGTAAGAACATTCATCAGCAGTATCGAGAATGATACGCCCTCGGGATATGCACCGAAACGCCTGATAACAAATGTCAGTATTCCACAGCCAAGTCCGAAAATCACCTTGCCTTTTGTTGTAATCGGAGTTGTGGCATAGTCCGTTGCCATGAAAAATGCCCCGAGAAATACTCCTCCTGCAAGTATCTGATATACAGGATCATCTCCGCCTATCCATGAAAGCACAAACAGACTTCCGATGAATGATAACGGCGCTGCAAGGGAAATGATCTTCGTAACCGCAAGATAAAGTCCGCCTATCAGCAGTGCAAGAGCGCAGGTCTCGCCAAGACAGCCGCCTGTTCTGCCAAGAAACAAATCGACATATGACGGCAGATTTTCTCCCGTTTTTCCAAGCACGAGCGGCGTTGCTGATGATACTGCATCATAATCCCATTCACAAGGCGTTATCCAATGCGTCATTGAGGCAGGAAAGCTTATCATAAGTACTATTCTTGCCGTTATTGCGGGATTTGCGAAATTCTGTCCAAGTCCGCCGAAAAGCTGCTTGACTATCACTATTGCGATGAACGAGCCTATTACCGCCATCCAGTAAGGCAGTGTGACAGGCAGGTTCATTGCAAGGAGCAGACCTGTGACAACTGCCGATAAATCGCCTATCGTGTTACTTCTATCCATGAGTATGCGGCACACATATTCAAAAAGTATACAGCTTCCGACACAGACCGCCGTCAGACTTATCACCCTTAATCCGAAAAAATACACGCCTACACACCATGCAGGCATGAGTGCGATTATAACTTTCAGCATGATGCGTGTTGTTGATAAAAAATTTTCGTCGTGCGGAGACGGCGAAACTATAAGTTTTTTCATTCTGTTCACCGTCACTTTCCTTTTATAAGCGTTTTTGCAAGCTGATTCGTCTCCGCAAGCTTACGGTTTGCAGGACATACGAATGTACAGCTTCCGCAGTTCATGCACAGCGATACATTCAGCTTTTTAAGTTCTTCAATGTTTCTTATCCTGTATGCCCTGTCAATATCCGCAGGTATGAGACCTATAGAGCATACCCTTACACATCTTCCGCATCTTATGCAGTTTGACGATTTGCGTATATCATACGATTTTACGGCAAGAAGCGCATTAGTCGTTTTTACAACAGGCATATCGGCATCAGGGATACTCATTCCCATCATAGGGCCTCCGCCTATCAGCTTTATCAGCGAATCCATGTCGGTCTTGCAGAATTCAAGCACCTCACGGAAAGGCGTACCGATTATCGCAGAGACATTTTTCGGCTCACCTACAGCATTTCCGTCAACTGTTATCCTGCGCTTTACGAGCGGCATACCGTTCTGCATATACCTGTAGATAAATGCAACGGTAGATACATTTATTACTATCACGCCCTTGTCAGACGGGAATTCACCTTCACGGACAACTCTGCCAGTGGAATTATATATGATTATTTTTTCAGCGCCCTGCGGATAAATTGACGGAAGCGTCACAATATCAATTGTATCGTCATTTTCAGCCATTTTGATGAAGTTGCTTATTGCCTCGGGCTTGTTCGCCTCAATTGCAAGCTTGGCATTCTTTATTCCAAGCTGATTTTTTATCATGTTTATTCCGCCGATTATGTCATCGGGAAACTCCATCATTTCCCTGTAATCAGCCGTTATGTACGGCTCACATTCTGCGGCGTTGACTATCAGCGTATCTATCGGGCTTTTCGTTGAAAGCTTCATATGCGTTGGAAAACCTGCGCCGCCAAGTCCGCACGCTCCGCTTTCACGAACTGCTTTAAGAAAACTTTCCCTGTCAGTGACTACAGGCGTTCTAACTTCTTCCGAAACTGTCTGCAAGCCGTCAGTTTCAATAACAACAGCTTTGCATACTGAGCCGTTTGCAGAAATATGATCCTTTATTGCTTTAACTTTGCCTGATACTCCAGAATGTACGGGAGCACTGAACATTTCGGAACAGTCCCCTATTTTCTGCCCTACCCTTACTTCGTCACCGGCTTTTACAAGCGGCTGACAGAATTTTCCCATTGTCATCGACATGGGGATAGTCACCTCGGCAGGGAGCGGAAGTTCGGCAGTTACGCTGTTTTCCGTGTTCTTACGGTGTTTCAGCTTTATACCTTTCAGTTTTTTCATAAATACTCCTTAGCAAGACAGGTATATTGTAATTATGTCATTGCTCATATTTAATTATTATACACCATTATTTCCGATTATTCAAGTACTTCACTATATTTTAATGATATATTACACTCTTTCTGTACAGTGTGTCTTAAAAAAGGAACTGATTTATTGCTTTTGTATGCACCAATCTGTATTCAATATGTCTATAGGCATAAAAATGCCCGTGCAGTTCATAAAACATACACGGGACAGCGGTTTATTTCTGATATTCGGCAATATACGGAAGATTACGGAATTTTTCGTCAAGGTCAAGTCCATAGCCTATCACAAAAAGGTCATCTATGGTAAACAGGGAAATATCGGCTGAAAAGTCAACTGCCCTGCGTGACGGCTTGTCAAGGAGAGTTATCACTTTCAGCGAAAGCGGATTGCGTTCTTTGAGCATTTCCGAAATTTTCTTCAGTGTACGCCCTGTGTCAATGATATCCTCAACAATAATTACATGATATGCGCTGATATCACGATCAATATCAAGCGTAACAGTTACATTTTCAGTTGATTCTGTACCCGAATAATAGCTTTTTGCCGCCATAAACGCAATTTCACACGGAACTGTAACTGCTCGTGCAAGGTCTGCAAGGAAAATGAATGCTCCTTTTAATACGCTGACAAGCAGCAGAGGTTTGCCGTCGTACATTTCGTCAATAATTTTACCTGTTTTAACAATTTCCTCCTTGATCTCATTTTCTGAAATGATTATATTTTTAATATGTGATGAATATAATGAATTTGTGTCCATTTATATTTTCCTCCCCTCGGTATAATAAATTATACCCGAATTTAAGGCAGCTGTCAATGTTGTAAATTTATTTTTTTATTTTATCCCTTTTGATTGATTTTCTGAAATGTATATTTTGTTAATTGGTTATTTTTGTTGCTTAGATATAAAATTTCACATATGTTTTGTGCAGAACATATATTTTTCCGTAAACTGTTGATTTTTTCAAGTAAACGTGATATAATGTGCATATGTCAATATATGGTGTATATCCTGTTGACATTCTATAACAGGCAGGGTTGGGGACATACCTGATTAACACATTTTTAACAAAGTATCTCTCTGACAGCCGCAGCTATCATTTCGTTTTTACATACGTTCGTATGCAGGTCCGATAACCTGATGACTATTAAACGAAGTGAAATTTTAAGGATTATCCGGAAAGGTGAAGGTCATGAAAAGAACAATCGCAGCCATCATGGCATTCCTCTGCATCGCTGGAGGAATTGAAACAGTATCAGTCAGCACCACTAAAGAAGCACCAAAGCAGATCACAGCTTTTGCTGCTGAATCAACTCCGATTCAGAAAGGTCTGAATGCAGGCAACTATTCTTATAAGTATGCTGACCCCGCAGTTTACAAGACAACAATGTCTTCTGTAACTGTTCCGTATCAGGGAAATAACGTTTCATCATGGGTAGATGAAACAAACGGCAACACTTACGCTATTTATAAGGTTACTGTTGATTCCCTCGAAGACAAGTCAAATGTAATTACTGAATATCGTCTTGCTCTTACAAAGTTCAAAAATGCTGCTCTCGACATCAATTTTGCTGACGAAATTGCTATTCCTGCCGAAATTTCAGCATATGTCAAGGAAAAATTCGGCACAGAGATCACAG
Source organism: Ruminococcus sp. (assembly GCA_045641105.1). Lineage (GTDB taxonomy): Bacteria > Bacillota > Clostridia > Oscillospirales > Ruminococcaceae > Ruminococcus. The sequence goes on from JAZUGG010000073.1 coordinate 6,724, forward strand.
GTACAACTGCTACCGTTATCGGTGCAAGTGCATTCGCTAATTCTTACGTAAAGAATGTTGATCTCACAGGCGTTACATATATCGGCGCTTCTGCATTCAGCAAGTGTATTTATATCACAGAGATCACAATTCCTAAGACTGTAAGATATGTTGGTGACAGCATATTCTCAGGAAGCGGTCTTAAAACACTTACCGTAAACAATGATATGGTAAATATACCAAATTCATTCTGCGCAAATACAGCTCTTACAAAAATCACTTTTGCTCACCCTGAATTCATAAGAGTGATCGGTTCTTCATCATTCAAGGCAACTCCTTTAAATGCTCCTATTTTCAACGAATGGGCAGATATTGATGTTACCAACTATGAGATCGTTGATGTTAACGACAGCGCATATGAAGGCTGTACTTCTATCAAAGAGGTCAACGTTCCTGATAATATCATGATCCTCCGCAAATCCGTATTCAAGGGCGACACAAGCATTCAGACACTTAAATTCGGTAAGATATGCCTTGGTGCTGATAACTCATGCTTCTATGGATGTACTGCACTTTCAAGCATCACATTCAACAACGTTATGAATTCACTCGGCGGAAGCTGTTTCGCAGGCTGTACTTCACTTAAAACCGTAACAGGTATGCCTACAACTTTCTATGACTGGACACCTGAAGAAAGCTCAACAGGAAGCGGTCTCGGTGCAGGTGCATTCTCAGGCTGTACTTCACTTACAGGTATTATTCTTCCTGATTCGCTTACAAGAATCCCTGAAAGCTTATTCAAGGGAGATACAAAGCTTACTGTTGTTAAATTCGGCAAGCCTACCGACACTCTCAGTGACACAGACGAAGGTGCTTCAGGCGATAAGATCGTGAAGATCAAGCAGAGTGCTTTTTCAGACTGTACAAGTCTTACAAGCGCTATTTTCCCGAACACAACAAGAATCGAAAAGAACGCTTTCACTAATTGTACGTCTATGAGAAAATTCCAGGCAGGCGAATGTGATATCGTTGGCGACAATGCCCTTTCGGGATGTTCTTCTCTTACAGAGATCACTCTCCTTGCTGACCAGTACGGCGGCGACGAAAAGAATGATCCGAACAAAACAAAGTCATCAAACGGATATGTTTTCAAAGACTGTTCATCTGCCAAGAAGATCACAATAAAGACAGCAGGCAAGACTAAGCTTTCTACAGGTTTATTCTCAGGATGTTCTTCACTTACTGAAGTAGGCGGTGATCTTTCAGGTATCTCTATTATAGGTACAAACTGCTTCAATAACTGTTCTTCACTCCAGAAGCTCAACTTTGACAACCTCGTTGTTATTGAAGATTCAGGCTTTGCAAACTGCTCCGAACTTAAGAGCGTTTCAGACTCAGGCAATGCACTTCAGGCACAGGACTACGGTGCAAAAGCATTTAATAACTGCTCAAAGCTTGATATTATCGTTACAGGTAAGATCTCAACTATCGGTGCATCAGCATTCCAGAATAGTGCTATCACTAAGGTAGATATCGACGGAATGGTCGGCGGTACTGTTGTAATCGGTTCAAGCGCATTCGCAGACTGTGAGAATCTTGCTTCTGTCAAGATCCTTTCACCCGGCGTTGATAAATTCTCAGTCGGTACATCTGTTTTCGCTAACTGTCCTAACCTTAAAACAGCTGAATATCAGGGACCTATCATCACTTCAGGTATGTTCAAAAACTGCGCAATCCTTGAATCTGTTTCAACAACAGCTGATGTATTCAATGCAAGTGCTTTTGAAAAGTGTCCTAAGCTTACACTCGTAACAGAAATGGGCAAGACAACTCCTATTATCGCAAAGCAGATAGACAGTGCTGCTTTTGCAGGTTGTACTGCACTTAAATCAACATCTGCCACAGCAAATACCATCTTCAACGGAACTACCCAGTATCAGGGATGTTCTTCTCTTACAGGCGCAAACGTTTCGGCTCTCACAGCTTCAATGTTCAAGGATTGTATCAATCTTTCAAACGTAAAAATTACAAATGTTGAATCCGTTCCGAACTACTGCTTCCAGAACTGTACTGCTCTTAAGTCATTTGACTTTGCTCCTATCAAGTCAATCGGTACTTCAGCTTTTGAAAAGTCAGGTATCGGCGATGTTACTCTCAGCGGTATCAGCAAGATAAGCAATAATGCTTTCAACGGCTGTAAAAATATGACAAAGGCTGATATTTCTGCCGGCGAAATCGGTTCAAACGCATTCTCAAACTGCACAAATCTTGCTTCTGCTTCAATTAATACCGTAAAGATCGGCAGCAGTGCTTTTGCAGCTGATTCTGCACTTACTGCTGTTTCTCTCAAGAATACAGATGATATAGTTCTTCAGGAAATTGGCTCAAGCGCATTCAACAACTGCCCGAATCTCAAGACTATCACTGTTCCGGGTTCACCAACTATCGGTTCAAGTGCTATCGGTTTTGCAAGCAGCAAGGTTATCAGCGACTTCGTTCTCGGCGGTACAACAGGTTCTTCTGTTGAAACATATGCCACAAAGAACAAGATAAACTTCAAGAACGAGAGCGGTGCTATTGTAACTAATCAGACTACAACTACTACAAAGACTACAACTACAAAAACTACCACAACAAAGGCTACAACTACTACAAAAGCTACTACATCAAAGGCTACTGCTACAACTACAAAGGCTACCACTACAACTACAAAGAATAACGGCTCAACAACAACTACAGTCAAGGTTGCCGTAAAGAAATACGGTGATGCTAACTGTGACGACCAGGTAAATATGGGTGACGTTGTTCTCATCATGCAGTCACAGGTAAATCCTGACAAGTACGGCATAAAGGGCTCTGAATCAAGCCATATCACTGCTCAGGGATTAGCAAATGCTGACTGTGCAGGCGGCAATGACGGTGTTACCAACCTCGATGCTCTTGCTGTTCAGAAGCTTATGCTCGACCTTATCCATGAGCTTCCTGAGAAATAATTCTTTCTGAATATTCAATTATTAAGCGGTCATCTTCAATTGAAAAGATGACCGCTTTTTTATTGCTTTCCCAATTAAATCCTGAATTTTCTGCTTGTCCTGATGAAGAAATTCTGCGTCAGAAGACCTTGCCATATGCCAGTATGTCTGCGTTTTTTAGAGGTGACCTATACTAATCGAATGTTTAAGGCAACACCAAGCAAAGAAAAGAGCGGCACAGAATGACAAAATATTTCTGACAATAAAAAGCAAAAATCCCGACAAGCTACAAAACCTGTCGGGATTCGTTTAAATAGCGTATTTAAGTCAAAAAAGTGATTACTTCATAGCCTCTTCAACAGCAACAGCACAAGCAACAGTAGCACCAACCATAGGGTTGTTACCCATGCCGATAAGTCCCATCATTTCAACGTGAGCCGGAACAGATGAAGAACCTGCAAACTGAGCATCAGAGTGCATACGTCCCATTGTATCAGTCATACCGTATGAAGCAGGGCCTGCAGCCATGTTATCAGGGTGAAGTGTACGGCCTGTGCCGCCGCCTGATGCAACTGAGAAGTACTTCTTGCCTGCATCAATGCGCTCCTTCTTATATGTGCCTGCAACAGGATGCTGGAATCTTGTCGGGTTAGTTGAGTTACCTGTGATAGAAACGTCAACATTTTCCTTCCACATGATAGCAACGCCTTCTGTTACGTCGTTTGCACCGTAGCAGTTAACCTTTGCACGGAGACCGTCAGAATAAGCCTTACGGAACTTCTCCTTAACTTCACCTGTGTAGTAGTCCATTTTTGTCTCTACATATGTGAAGCGGTTGATTGTTGCGATGATCTGTGCAGCGTCCTTGCCGAGACCGTTAAGGATTACACGGAGAGGCTTTTTACGAACCTTGTTTGCCTTTTCAGCAATACCGATAGCACCTTCAGCAGCAGCGAATGACTCGTGACCTGCGAGGAATGCGAAACATTCTGTTTCTTCTTCAAGGAGCATCTTGCCGAGGTTACCGTGACCAAGACCAACCTTACGCTGATCTGCAACAGAACCTGGGATACAGAAAGCCTGGAGACCTTCACCGATTGCAGCAGCAGCATCAGCAGCTCTTGTGCAGCCCTTCTTGATAGCGATTGCACAGCCTACTGTGTAAGCCCACTTTGCATTTTCAAAGCAGATAGGCTGAATGCCTTCAACGAGCTTGTAGATATCAAGTCCCTTTGCCTTGCAGACATCGGCACATTCTTCGATAGAATTGATTCCGTATTCTTTAATAACAGCGAGAATCTGTTTTTCTCTTCTTTCATATGATTCAAATAAAGCCATTGTTCAAATCCTCCTTACTGTTTTCTTGGATCGATGATCTTAACAGCATCAGCAACTCTGCCGTACTGTCCCTTAGCCTTCTCAAAAGCTGTGTTTGCATCGTCGCCAGCCTTGATGAAGTCCATCATCTTACCGAAGTTAACAAACTGATAGCCGATGATCTCGTCATCTTCATTGAGAGCAAGACCTGTAACATAACCGTCTGTCATTTCGAGGTAACGTGGTCCCTTTGCAAGAGTACCATACATTGTACCAACCTGTGAACGGAGGCCCTTACCGAGGTCTTCAAGACCAGCGCCTACTACGAGACCGCCCTCAGAGAAAGCACTCTGTGAACGTCCGTAAACGATCTGGAGGAAGAGTTCTCTCATTGCTGTATTGATAGCATCACAAACGAGGTCTGTGTTAAGAGCTTCAAGAATAGTTCTGCCAGGAAGGATCTCTGCAGCCATAGCAGCTGAATGAGTCATACCTGAGCAGCCGATAGTCTCAACGAGAGCTTCCTGAATAACGCCATCCTTAACGTTGAGAGTAAGCTTGCAGGTACCCTGTTCAGGAGCACACCAGCCCACACCGTGAGTGAAACCTGAAATATCAGTGATCTGAGTTGCCTTTACCCACTTTGCTTCTTCCGGAATCGGAGCTGCACCATGAGCAACGCCCTGATGTACAGGACACATGTTTTCTACTTCATTAGAATAAATCATATAACTACTCCTTTCAATTAAGACTGTAAAGGCAGCCTTAAATAGCATATGGGTTAATTATACTACATTTTTCGGATTTAATCAAGTACAAATTCGGTCAAACATCAAAAATATGACCTGTTATCAGGATTTTTGGTGAATTGCACAGTTTCAGCATGATGCTGTGAAAATGTTTTTGGGCAAATACTGCACAATTTTCTTGCTTTCACTATGTACAATATGCAGTAAAAGCCGCTTGACAAATCTGTGATATAATGCTATTATTGGTTAAAAGGAGATGTTTATATGTCTGAAAATACTGAAATCAGCAAAATCAATACCGAAAAAAGCATTTATGCACAAAAAGCAAAACAGCGTTTTCTCGACGGCTGCAACTGCGCACAGGCTGTCCTTCTTGCCTTTTCCGATTTATATGATATTGACGAAAAAACAGCTTTGCGGCTTAGTTCGTCCTTCGGAGGCGGAATAGGCAGACTCAGGGAGGTCTGCGGCTGTGTATCGGGAATGTGCATGGCGGCAGGTCTGCTCTATGGCTATGATGACCTTAATGACCATGACGCAAAAAGCGAACACTATAAGCGTATTCAGGAGCTTGCAGAGAAATTCAGAAACGAAACCGGCTCAATAATCTGCCGTGAACTGCTCGGACTTGATGACAAACAGGAAAGCCATATTCCTGAAAAACGTACTTCCGAATACTATAAAAAGCGTCCATGCGCTGAACTTACCGGCATAGCAGCTGCCATTCTTGAAGAATATATCAAGGTCACCTCTGAAAAAAACTTCTGAGAAAAAATGTTTTTTATTGCTCCGCCAACCAAATCTTGAATTTTTCTGCTTGTCCTGAAAAATTTGAAATATGCAAAACAAAAAGAGCTATCCGATTCTAATTTGAACCAGATAGCTCTTTATTCATACAATAATACAAGAAATATTGCCAAATCGTTGCCGTGATAACAGGCTGATAACGGATTTTGGCGTATTTATGCCCTATTTTTCGGGGATTATATTATTCCCACTCGCTCCTTGAACCGTAATCTTAACCAGTTTGAGTTAAGTTTTATCGCTCGTGGTATCTCTATTATCTCAGTTGTCTGTCAGATTTGGAGTATCTGATTTTTTGTTGCCATTGTGTTGCCAGTGGACATATTGAGTATAGCGCATAATCAGAAATATGTCAAGCTATAGGTTTTCTATTCTGTCTATATAAACAGAAGGGTACTCATTTAATAATACCATTATCTTGTTTTTCTGTTTTTTTATCATTTCTCGTGCGTCACTCTTTTTACTACTCGTTCCAATCATCTTAGCTATTTCTTGCGCTAAAAATCGGTCATTGAATCCTAGTTCGTAAATAAAAATAGCTGTTCTTTCAGATAATCCATATTTTAAACATTGCATTATTTGATTTAAAGCTTCAACTGTATCTGCAGCATTCTCACCTTCTATTAAATTTACTATTTCGCAAATCGTATTAATTATAACAGAAGAAGTATAACTAAAATCGCTATCACATACCGAAGTTATGTCATCTATCTCTACAGGTCTAAGCTTTGTTCCCCTATATACTTGAAAGCTGTTTTGGGATGAATGCTGTAATATTGAATAATATGATTCACCTTTCATCCATAGCTTGGCTATTTGTACAATACTGTCCTGATTTTCAAATTTGCGCATTTTAATAGATGAACAGTATTCCCAAATCATTCTAATTGAAAAAATCAGCAGTTCGTCTTTTCCAATTTCATTGAGCTCTAAATTATCTATTTCTGCTTTCATATTTGTGTATACTTCGCTTGAAATTAAAGAACGAGAAAAAATAACTCTTTCGTGTGGATCGGGAAAAGTGTTAATAACATGATTACATATGAGTTTAAATACATCCCTCAATTGCTCTTTTTCTTCATTATTAGCCAAAGAATATGCAAGAGTATGTTTCAGTACGGTATCTGTAAAGTCATTCGAGAAACCCATATCAACAAGAGCTAATGAAATAAAGCATTCAATTTTTCCTAAAACATTTATTACATGATCAATCCAATGTTTTAGTTCTTCTTGATTTTCTGATGTATCTTCAATACTATCGATGATATTATTATATTTCGTTCTATCATTATAATATAGTATTATTAACTTGTAAGAGTAGCAGGTTGTTTTGTCAAAGGTTTTTGTTTTGATAATCTCTAGAATTGAACTTCCACATTTTTCTGAATTGAGAGGTTCTAACAAATAAATATACTTACGCCATTTCCAATCATTATTCTTATTATTAAATACAAATGGATCAGAAATAATAATTGTTCCCTCGGTAAACATACCTGATCGCGCAGTTCTTCCTATCAAGTTTTGAAAGTCTCGTACTTTAATAATCTCATTTGCCTGATAAATACTTGATACAATTAGATATTTTATAGGGAGATTCACTCCTTGTGCCAGAGTGGATGTACATATAACATTTGTGATCAGGCCTTTTCTCAAGGCAAATTCAATTGAGCTTTTTATCCCTTCTGCTACACCTGCATGATGTGCAAATGCACCCAATACTGATGCTTTATACAAATGATTATCGATACCATAATTCACTTCTATTAATCTAGATAGCTTGTGAATTTCAGATGTTGCCGCTCTTTGGGATAAACATTGTAATTTTAATCCTCTATCGTTTAATTCAATAATTCTTTTTAAAATGCTATTGGCTATTATTCTGGTTCCGCAGAATATAGCAGCATTATTCTCTGTCACAACTTTTAGTAAACAAGCTATCGACATATCATTCTTTTCATTCATGCTGCCTTTTGATAAATTAACATCAGGAAAGAAACGTTGCTTCCATTCGCCTTTTTTCTTCTTCAGTGATATTATATCTATCATACGGGGAACGTAGAAATCATAGTTGTACTTGTTGGTTTTATCAAGAAAGTAGAGATAACAATAATTTCTCTCCCATTTCAATACTGACGGAAGTTTGTCTACTGTCATCATAGATTCTCCAGAAATAGTAGCGCCATTGCCACTAGTAAACCAACTATTAATCTCATCAACATTATTAATAATGGCAGAGATTAGTATCTTTTGTGTTTCAGGATTTAATTCACTTATAATCGATGAAATAAGCAGTTCGTAATTTGCACCACGTTCTTCATCATCAAATAAATGCCCTTCATCAAAAATCAATTGTCCTATATCATTTATTATACTATCGTCTTGTCTTAAAATATAGAGGAGCTTCTCTGGCGTGGTAACGACAACCGTTTTTTTATTTGGATTGAACAGTTCTTCAATTACATAATCAATTTGAAGTAGATCAGATATTTGATTGATTCGTATATTCTCATCAAAACTCAGATCAGATTTTAAATCATCATATATCTCTCTGCATAATGCTCTAAATGGTGCTACAACAATAGAAAGTTTGGTACTATCGGAAGAAAATGACGAGTAAATAGCAATTGATAGCGCTTTTGTTTTACCTGCTCCGGTAGGCATTTGAATGACACCTGATTTACCGTTAAATAATCCATTTTCACACATTATGCGTTGCGACGGCCATAGTTCTCTTACAAAATGATTAGATTTAACAATATTCACCAGTGATTCTTTTGAAATAGAGGAGTGCATCGGCAACATCGAAAAAATAGAATACTCGGTTTTTAATATGTAAATAGCTAAAAGTGCATCAATAAAGAAAATATCTCTAAAATCTCTTTGGCTGTATATTTCATCTCTAAATGAATTGATCATATCATAGTCTGCTTCAATTCCTTCTGTCATCAAGCGGTTGTACTGATCAATGAATGAGGAAATGTAACTGTTATCATGTATATTAGTAGTTGCATCATTAGGGACATAGATAGAGTTATTCAAAAGATGAAATAATAAAACGTCCAGTTTGTTATATGACAGGGCAAGTGTTTGAGGCTCTATTCTTTCAGCTAGAACTTTTGAACTGCCGATTAAGTCACAAAGATAATATGCGATTGCACCAACCAAGTAAAAATAGTTGTTATCATTAAAATGCTTTTTTTCGTTATCATTTATATAGGTGTATGCATCATAAAACTTGGAGGCAAAGTAAAGTTCACTTGAGTATTGTTTTATCTGATTCACAGGGATCTCTTGACGAATAATACCAGAAGATAAGTCTGCTATACAAGCAATTGTCACCGGAAACAGTTCATCAATATCTACATCTTTTTTTGCTTTTAATTCGTCTGGAACTCTGAATTCAATTTCCTTTGCCGTTGCTCGAGCTCTTTTTAAGTAGTATTGTGATTTCTTTTCTAATTGCATTTTGCTGCCCTCTCATATAAGCTGTGAACAAGTTTCATAAGTTCGACTCGTTTTATTACGATAAGCCATCGAGATTCTCCTTTTAAATCAACAGCTTTAAGTACTGATTCTGAATAGTTCTTTATATCATGCACTGCCGCCGCACCATACTTTTCAACATATGGGTTATCTGGTTTATTTTGAAAGCGCCGAATTTGCTGCGCCTTGTCAAATTTTCTCTTTTCGATATACAATTGTTTTATTGCACTCAGTGTTTCTCCTTTTCTAATTTGATCCTTAAAAGAATCATCAATAGCATCCTGTAACCGGTTTTGTGGAGCATTTCCACTTGCTTGCGCTTTTACTTCAAAAGTAACTAATTCATCATTAGGATCATTCGATGTACCAGATATTTTGTATGCTAATACATCGGTTCCCTGTGTGGATGAACTACGATTAAATTTGTTTTTATATCGTTCTCTTGGGACTGTATAGCCAAGAACGAATTCAAGATAATCAGATATCAGTAATTCTCCAAAATCACCAGATCTCGTTCCTGGACCAAACCCATCTGTTTTATCAGGAAACTTGTGTGATAATAGGTATTCTTCTTTTGTCATTCCGGTGCCATCTATAAGTATTTCCAATATATCATCACTACAATAATTCTGACGGAAATGTACAGCCCATTCCTCAAGTGATGACTCGTCAATGTCCGCTTGGAGTTCAAAAACTTCTACTGTATCACCATTATCTGTTGTAATGCTGGGCAATGGGATCAGGTAATCCAGGTATTGCATAATATCCCTCCATATTGAGTGTGAATCTAATACAATTATAGCACTTTTCCTAGTTATTATCAACCCTTTATAATACAAAAAGCGATATCGTTCGTAAACAATACCGCTTTCATTCTTATTCCTGTCCCGACTTCTTCAAATTACAATCCCTGCACAGCATCTGCAAGTTCTCCGGAACGGTCTTGCCGCCTGCGTGCCAGGGCTTGATATGATCGGCGTGCATCTTCTCGAAGTCAAAGTGCTGACCGCAGATCGGGCAGACACCCTGCTGCTGTTCGTAGGCAGCTCTCTTGTCCTCGTCCTCAAACTGACGTAGGCTTAGGAACTTTTCTTTACCACTCAAAAGATACTCATAAACTCCGCTGTTTTTGGTAACTTCCTTGTCGGCCATGAGAGCGGATATTTTTGTTTCCAGTTCCGCAGGATTAAGCGGATCATTGCCGTACTGATTGAACAGCAAGCCCCATTCCAAACCTTTCATTTCCTTGCGATATTTCGGAAAGATAGTCTGCACCCATGTAATAACACTATTGAAATACAGCCACAGGGCGGAAGCGTTGCTGTCGTGCTGATGAGCTGACATATACTCCTCGATGCCGATGCCTTCACGGGCAGCAATCCACTTTATCGCACGTTCAAGATATGCCTGACGGTTCATTTCTCCATTGAGATACTTATTCGCCGTTTTGTATGCAACACAGCCGTTCTTGCTGAAATAACGCTTTGCATCTGTAAGCCACGAGCCTGTGTAGATAGCATTGCGAAGCTCCTGGGCTGTTAGTACCGCTCCTGCGATATTAATCGTTCTGAACCAGTCGAGCTTTTCCTTATCATTTCCCTTGCAGACATATATCATCAACTTATAACTGAGAAATTGCTGCTGTTCATAAGGTGTGAGATTTCCAAAAGTACGTGGCTTTCCGTCAATCAGCATAGAAAAATCACCGTTACAATACTGACAAATACTGATTGTCCGCTGCTGACCGTCAAGCAATTCGTAACCGCCCTGCTCGTCCTCAACCCAATACATCACATTCAAAGGAAAGCCTTTGAAAACAGTATCAATGACGGCATTACGTTCTCTTTCCTTGTAGACGAACTCTCGCTGAAACGCAGGACGAATATTGAGCTTTCCGCCGAAACCGACTACACCGCTTTCATCATTATCCTCATAGCCGTTGAATATCTCTGCTACTGTATGTTCTTCCAGTCTTATCTCCATAGTTAACCCCGCTTTCTAATAAGAATTCTTCCGAATTTGAGCTTACCGCCTATATACGGACCATCTTTACCAGTGCTTGAAGTAATACCAGCCAATCCCTTGATGTTTCCTGCAATCAGACCAACAATCTGGAACTGCTCTGGATTATATTTATCCATAAAGGTGATTGGCACACCCATAACGCCTGCGTAATCAATTGGAATTTCACTTACCTTATCCACATTGATTGCCTCGTAGTTATCATACTTCTGAAAATCATTCTCCGAGTAATTTCTGTATAGTATCAAATCTTCATGACGCTTTTGAATATCTATATTGGTATACCAACAGATATTTCCCATACTACGCCATTTTTGTCCGTTCTCATCTATCCAGAAGCGTGTTTCTCTCGGCTCATAGCTATCAGGAACGGTAAAAGCCATATCTCCGAATTTGTAACCTAACCATACCTTATTATCACGAAGCAGTGTAAATATCTCTTTATATGTAATCGCATTCTGGTTTCCAATGATAATAAACTTCTTATCATATTCTATCAACTGCGCAACATACTCCCGAAATAAAGAAAAGGGCGGATTAGTTACCACCACATCTGCCTCTTTCAGCAGGGTGATGCATTCGTCAGAGCGGAAATCTCCATCACCCTGCAATAGTTTGGGTGGATTGTTCCGGAGCATAGACTCAAAATCATCAAGATCTATCGCTCCGTCACCGTTCTCGTCACGAACCTCAGTAATTTCAATCTTATAAGGTTTTTTTCCCTCTCCAACGCTGCCGATTGGTTCTGGCTCTCCAAAGAAAGTCAGCTGAGAATACATTACAGGTGATGTTGCATAGCAGGTAGCAATCAGCTTCTTTAGACCGAGAGCATTAAAGTTCATAGCAAAATACTTGACAAAGTTACTCTCAAACGGATCGTCGCAGTTGCAGAAAACTATTTTATCTTTAAAAAATGACTTGTAATGTCGTAATTCATTTTCAACATCAGCAAGCTGAGTATAAAACTCATCTTTCTTAGCTTTGCTCGCTTTTCCCAAGCTACTATTCTTACTTGCCATATCGAACCTCCAAAACTTGCATCTACTGAAACTTTTTGTCCTAAATCTTTCGTATATAGAATATATTATAGCACAATCTATCGAAATTGGCAAGTATATTTGGGTATAATATTCCAAAAGAGAAACTTGGAGGTGAGGCAAGTGTATGATCTCGGTGCTTTGATAAGATCATTACGCAAGGAACGGAAAATAACGCAGAAGAAGCTCGGAGAAATGCTCGATGTTACCGAGGGCACTATCAGCAAATATGAAGCTAATACCATGACACCGCCATTTGAGGCACTTCGCTCTATCGCCAGCATCTTCAACGTTTCAATGGACACCCTCTGCGGTATGAAGCATCAGGGGACGCTCTCTACTCACGGACTGACCGAAGCACAGACAGAAACTGTCAAAGCCCTGGTTGATGCTTATCGTATCAAAAACGCTCAGACGGACAGGCAGCTCACGCAGGAGCAGTTTGCTGTGCTGGGGAAAATCACAGCCGAGCTGACAAAATAAAGCCGAAGGACTCATCTGAATCCTTCGGCTTGTTGTTTATGGGGAAATCATGGCATCACACATACACCATAGCCGCATACACAGGCTCTCTGGCAATCAGGCGATCCATGTTCTCCAGACCTCTTGCTTTTGCAAGATCACCGACCGCTACAGCTCTGAGATACTCTGTATCATTTTTGAGCATCATTCCGACCTGGCGTTCAATGGCTTCCGCTACGGAACGGTTGAGGTCAGTCAGGTAGCTGAGTATCGTACCGTCATTGACCAGCTTTTTCAGCCTTGCAGGACGGTACTCCGCCGAGTAGTGCAGATGATACTTGATGTGGTCGGAGCTGAACGTAGTAACGCTCGGCTCGGCATCGGCGGTGTTGTGGGTGATGGTCAGGGTATCGGTATCAAGCACCCATACGGGCTTGTTTTTGCTGCACACCTGTACCTTGTCTTTGCTTTTGATTATCATAAATAAACCTCCTGTTATTCCAGTCCCCACGATTTCTTTTTTCTGGTGGCGGACTGATGTACTTCCTGTTCATGAATATGTTCCTGTGTTTGCCTGACCTCAGCATATTTCTGAGGTTCATAGCGTTTCAACAGGCTCACAAATTCAGTCAGATCATCAACCTGAGTTTTCAAAGCTGAATTACTGCGGCGAAGCTCGTTGCATTCTCCCGAAGATTGTTTCAAACGCTGACGAACGTTGTCACGTTCTTTTTGTGTGGCATCTAGCTTTTCGTGAAGCGAATAAATCGTATTGCCTGACTTGTAAGCATTTTCATTGACCTTATTAACGAGCTTGCAGAGCTTTTCCACTTTTGCGATAATATCGTCCTTGTGTTTTATGATAGACAGCTTTCCGTCAAGCAAATCTTTCAGCTCCCTGGAAATCTGCTAACACTCATTCTCAATCTTATCCTCTTTATCATAATCG
>JAZUGG010000074.1:0-7504 GCA_045641105.1 Ruminococcus sp.
TGCTTAATATGCGATTAAAAATAAGCTGATTACTTTGCATAATCCGAGAAGTCACGGATATATCCCTTTAAGTAATTGTCGAGAATTATGTAGTCATTTTCATCGACATCATCGTCGTTATCAATGTCAGCAGCACGATATGTCTTGTTATAAACTTAATTACTGTTTAGATAAGTTACTGAGAAGTGTACAATTAAATACAAGATCATTTAAATCTTTGTTAACGTATGCTTTAAGCAGCTTAGCATCAGTATCAGTGATATGACCGTCGTTATTTATGTCATAAGCACGGGTTCCTTCATCAACAAGAATATCTCGATAGCTATCTGTATTTAAAACAAACTCAATTATGCCGACATCACTCTTAGTAACCTTTCCGTTGCCATCTGCATCACCAACAAGGTATGTTTGGTAAATTACCTTAGAGTCATTGTACTTGATATCAATTCCACCTGCATTATCAGCCGTAGTAACATATGTTGCATTGAACATTGTTCTGTGATCTTTTTTAAGACTGATAGTATTCTCCTTCTTGTAGTTGAAATTTACAACGCCCTTGGCATATCCCTTAGAACCTGAACCGCCAACATATCTGAGATCGCCCTTTTCAGGATCGCCTGTATTATTCCAAGCTGTTACGCCTATTAAATCTGTAGTTCCGAGATATGCGCCAAGTTCAAACTGAGTATAAGCTGAAACCTTTGAAGATGTAAGATCAAAGAATACTCTGTAAGTATTTTTACGTGTGTTTGATGCTGCATTAGCAAGAGAAGATGTCATTGGAACTGCACAAAGAACTGCTGCTGAAGCTGCAGCGATAGCTTTTTTAAACATATTTTTCATAATTAAACCCTACCTCATTTTTATAATTCAATGCATCAGTGTACTATCCCCATACAAAGATGCGATGTTTAATACGTAAATAAAATTTTTTAAAAACCCCATTTTTACTTACCGTACAAGTAAATTTCTGCTTTAAGTGTTTGTGAGATACTTTATAAACATAAAGTATACTATAACGTCTTATTGACACAGTATTCGTCTGCGATATCATCAGCTTTTTAATACTAAACTAATATTACACTTACGAATGTTTCTGCGATAGCAAACGAAATTGTCATGGCATAACACAAAGGATAACCACTAAATAGCCGTTGCTTTTTAAAATTTTACTTATTCTTAAACTTATACCTCTTTAAATTTTAAGTTGTTTTTCCAGCGCTGTAAGTATATTATAACAAAAGATGTTAAATTTGTCAATCGTCAAATGTAACATTCTTACAAATAAAAAATTGGCATTTGTTAACAATAGAAAATATTGTATTTTTCATTGTGAGAATGTGACAAACAGGTGAAGTGACAGCACCGATAAATAATATAAATAACTAAAATGTTTAACGTGTTTTCAAAATACATAAAATATAATACAGCTATATGTTGCTATAAAATACAATAAGCATATCACGAAATTAAAATTATTTATTATATAGCAGTGCCATTATCATTGAGACTTCTTTATGTTATATCAGCCACAGTCAAGCTGAAAACGGTCTTTGAAATTGTGCATAATGCCAAAGCGGAATGCGGATAAGGAATATCATATGCTTTAAATGATAAATAACAGCCGCTTTTGTGATGTGTACAATATTTTCTGAATAAAAATGTAAATAGCCGCAAAAATAATTGACATTAATTTCTGTGCGTGATATAATAAAATGTGTATGTGCGGATAATCTGTATGCATAAACTTATATTGCAGAGTCCGCAAATAAATGTCTGGAGATAAATAAATTGATAAAAACAGTTAATGGTATAAAAATAAACTACGAGGAAAAAGGCGAGGGCGACCTCATCGTTCTCCTCCACGGCTGGGGCAGCAATATCGGGCTGTTCGCCAACCTCATAGACCTCCTTGCACCGAAATACAAGGTAGTTGCAATGGATATGCCCGGTTTCGGCAAGAGCGATGAACCGCCTGCCGCATGGGAAGTAAGCGACTATGTTCAGTTCGTCATCGACTTCCTCAAAGACTATGATAACAAGGAGATAATGTTCCTCGGTCACAGCTTCGGCGGCAGAGTTATAATCAAGCTCAACAGCCGCACAGACCTGCCTTTCACGGTCTCAAAGGTCATTCTTGTTGACAGCGCAGGCATACTCCCTCCGAAATCGAATAAGAAAAGCTTCCGAACATACTATTATAAAGCAGGAAAAGCCGTGCTCTCAACTAAAATTGCGAAATTTTTTGCGCCTGATGCTCTTGAGAACTTCCGCAAGAAAATGGGAAGTGCCGACTATGCCGCCGCTTCTCCGCTTATGAGACAGGTTCTCGTCAAAACCGTAAACGAGGATTTAGAGCCGCTTCTTCCGAATATCAAATGCCCGACGCTCCTCATCTGGGGCGTGAACGATACTGCAACTCCGCTCTCTGACGGTGAAAAAATGGAGAAGCTTATCCCCGATTCAGGTCTTGTCAAACTTGAAAATGCAGGTCACTATTCTTTCCTTGAACAACAGTTCACTTTCAACCGTGTAATGTCATCTTTCATGAAGCTTGACGAATGATGCGGCTTCGCCGTTTTTATTTGTATTTTTAATAAGGAGACTTTTCAATGAACACTGTTTTATGGTGCATCTATGCCGCAGTCACTCTTGCAGGCATTATCCTATATTCTCTCAGGGAATTTCATATGCTCCAGCTCAACGGCTATAAAACCCCTGAACACTCATGGTGGATGAAGAAGAATTACAGACGCTACATCTGCCCTGCCGCACTGCTTATTTTGCAGTTCCCGACACTCATTTTCAGCGAAAAGATAGGCGTTATCATACTCACAGTCCTCAATGCGCTGTTCATTCTCGTATACAAGCCCGGCAAAAAATTCAAGAAGCCGCTGAAACTTACTGCCCGTGTAAAACGCATGATGGCTACTTTCTTCGTTCTTGTCGCTGTTCTTTATGTTATTGCATTCCTCATCGGCAGAAGAACCGCCGTAAGCGATACAGCCATTCCGCCTGTATGGTTCGGAAGTATATGGAGCTTCGTTCCTGTAGGAACTGCTCTCTATCTCACGCCGATACTCGCACCGCTTGCAAATATCATCAACAAGCCCGTGGAAAAGGCTGTACAGAACTGGTATATCAACGATGCAAAGCGCATCCTCAGAGAAAGCCCGTCGCTCCATAAAGTCGGCATCACGGGAAGCTACGGCAAAACAAGCATGAAGTTCTATCTTGACGAACTGCTCAATTCACAGTACAATACACTGAAAACGCCTGAAAGCTTCAATACACCTATGGGCGTTACCATAACGATAAGAAACAGCCTGAAGCCTACACATGAGTATTTCATATGCGAAATGGGCGCAAGACGTGTTCACGAGATAAAGGAACTCTGCGGCATTGCAGAGCCTCATGACGGTATCATCACTTCCGTAGGCCCTCAGCATCTTGAAACATTTGGTTCTATCGAAAATGTTCTCAATACAAAATTTGAGCTTGCAGACTGCGTAAAGGCTAAGGGCGGAAAGATATACCTCAACGGCGACAATGAGCTTATCCGCAGAAAAGCTCCCGAATATCCGTCTGCTGTCCTCTATGGATTACAGGAGGGCAACCACTACCGTGCAGCTGATATCTCGGTTTCAGACAGGGGTACGGAATTTACCGTAACTGCTCCTGACGGCGAAACAAAGCGTTTCTCCATGAAGCTTCTCGGCGAGCACAATGTACAGAATGTCCTCGGCGCAATTGCATATGCTCATGGTACGGGCATACCGCTTGATAAGCTTACTCTGCCCGTTAAGCGAATTGCCGCTGTTCCTCACCGTTTACAGCTTCTTGACAAGGGCGGCGGAGTTACATTCAT
Organism: Ruminococcus sp.; assembly: GCA_045641105.1. Taxonomy (GTDB): domain Bacteria; phylum Bacillota; class Clostridia; order Oscillospirales; family Ruminococcaceae; genus Ruminococcus. The sequence goes on from JAZUGG010000074.1 coordinate 3,869, forward strand.
TGACGATGCCTATAATTCAAATCCGAGCGGATGCCGTGCGGCACTCAGCGTACTCGGACTTTTCGATGCCTGCCGTATTCTCGTCACACCGGGTATGGTAGAGCTTGGCGCAAAACAGGAGGAACTGAACTTTGAGTTCGGTCAGGAAGCCGCAAAAGCCTGCGATTATATCGTACTCGTGGGCAAAAATCAGACTGTGCCTATCTTCAACGGCATCAAGGACGCAGGTTTCGACATGAGCAGAGTTTTCGTGGCAGACAGCCTTAATGAGGCTCTCACTCAGGTCTATTCATATCAGACTGACAAAAAGAAGATCGTCCTTTTAGAGAACGACCTCCCTGATAATTATTAATAAATTTAAGGAGTAAACAGTATGAAGATCAATCTCGCAGTGCTTTTCGGCGGAAAAAGTGTAGAACATGAAGTATCCGTTATCTCGGCAGTTCAGGCTATTGCAAGTCTGGACAAGGAAAAGTATAACATAATCCCTGTCTATATGACCAAGAAAAGCGAATTCTGGACAGGCGAAAAGCTCATGGATATCAATAATTTCAAGGACATTCCCGCACTTCTCAGCGAATGTACGGAATGTGTTTTCGTAAGGAGCGAGGGCAAAGTTCAGCTCGTTCGTCAGAAAACCAAGAAATTCGGCTCAAACGTTATCTCTGACATCGACATCGCATTCCCTATCGTACATGGTACAAACGTTGAGGACGGCGCTTTGCAGGGCTATCTCCAGACACTTGATATCCCGTATGTAGGCTGTGACGTTCTTGCATCGGCTGTCGGCATGGATAAATTCGTCATGAAGATTCTCCTGAAAGATGCAGGTTTCCCTGTACTTGACTGCTGTCGTTTCTCATCATTCGACATCGACAACATGGATAATATGATAGAACAGGCAGAGAAGAAGTTCGGCTACCCTGTAATTGTAAAGCCGATAAACCTCGGTTCAAGCGTAGGTATCTCAAAGGCAAGCGACCGTGACGGTCTTATAAAGTCTATCGAGGAGGCTTTCGAGTTCGCAGACCGTATCCTCGTAGAGCCTGCCGTTGTTCAGCTTAAAGAGATAAACTGCTCTGTTGTCGGTGACAGCGAGTCGGCAGAAGCTTCCGTATGTGAAGAACCTGTTCAGGCAAGCAATGACGAGATACTCAGCTATGAACAGAAATATGTCGGCGGAGGCGGAAAGAACGGCGGCGGAAGCAAGGGTATGGCTACTCTGAAAAGAAAGATACCTGCCGAAATTACTCCCGAACAGGACGAATTTGTAAGAAAGACAGCTGTTGACGCATTCCGCTATCTCGGATGCAACGGCGTTACACGTATCGACTTCATGCTTGATATGGCAACTGATAAGATATACATCAACGAGATAAACACTATCCCCGGCTCACTTGCATTCTATCTCTGGGAACCAAAGGGCGTGAAGTATCCTGAACTTCTTGAGCGTCTTATTCAGCTTTCACTCAAACGCTACAGACAGAACGAGAAGATAAGCTATGCCTTTGACACGAATATTCTCTCAATGGGCGGAAGTTTCGGCGCTAAGGGCAGTAAGAGATAAAGCTATGAGCGGCTATGAATTTGATTCGGCAGACGATAAAAATACCGAATAATTCAAGCTGATCTCCCGAAAGGGCAAAAATATAAATCAAACCGCAGTATAACTGCAAAAACAAGGAGGGTTACATTATGACCGAAAAAGAAAAACAGCAGGCTGGTGAACTTTACAGCCGTAAAGACCGTGAACTTTTACTTGACAGAAACAATGCAAAAAAATTATGCAGAGAATTCAACGAAGCAATCTACAACGACTATCAGAAGAAAGAGCGACTGCTTGACAGACTTCTTGCGCTTAAAGGCGAGAACGTAAATGTTGAGCCGGATTTCTACTGCGACTATGGCTACAACATCATCATAGGCGACAATTTCTATGCAAACCACAACTGCGTTATCCTTGACTGCGCAGAGGTAATATTCGGAAATGATGTATATATCGGCCCTAACTGCGGATTCTATACATCAGCCTGCCCTCATGATGCAGAGCTGAGAAATCAGGGACTTGAATTTGCAAAGCCTATCAAGGTAGGCAGCAATGTCTGGATAGGCGGAAATGTGTGCGTACTTCCGGGCGTTACTATCGGTGATAACGTTGTTATCGGCGGCGGCAGTGTCGTTTGTGAGGATATTCCGTCAAATGTGGTTGCTGTCGGCAATCCGTGCAAGCCTGTCAAGGACCTTGAAACTAAGTAATCAAAATAAATTTGATGAATGTAGGGGAGTCCGCCCTCGGACTCCCTCTCCACTATGCGCCTTCGGCGTTTTTATCATAATTTTTATTAAGGAGGCAAAAGCCATGAATACGCTGCACTTCAGATATGCAGTCGAAATCGAAAAAACACGCTCCATAACTCAGGCAGCAGAAAATCTCTACATGGCTCAGCCAAATCTGAGCAAAGCCATAAAAGAGCTTGAAACCACTCTCGGCATAACCATATTCCGCCGAACCTCAAAGGGCGTAATACCAACAGATCAGGGCATCAAGTTCCTCGGCTATGCCAAGCAGATACTCATGCAGATAGACAATATGGAGGCTATCCATTCTCCGGACAAGCCGAGAAACAACAAGCTGAGAATATCCGTTCCGAGAGCGGGCTACATCTCAAAGGCTTTTTCGGAGTATATCGCAGACCTCGACAACCCTGATGATATGGAAGTTTTCTTCTGCGAGACAGGCTCTCTGCGTTCTATCGAGAATGTCCGTGAAAACGGCTATGATTTCAGCGTAATACGCTATAATACGGCTCATGAGAAGTATTTCTCCGACTTCCTTGCAGAGAAAAACCTGGAGGGCAAACTGCTCTGGGAATACAAGATGCTTGCGGTCATGTCCGCTGAACACCCTATGGCAGAGGCTAAGGAGATAACCTATGCCGAGCTTTCGCAGAATTATATCGAGCTTGGTCAGGGAGATGAGGCTGTACCGTATGTTTCGGGTGCTGCCGAAAGGCTGTATGCGGCAAACCGTCCGTCAGGCGTTCCCGTGAAGAAGGTCTATATGTATGACCGTGGAAGTGCGCTTGACTTTCTGCTGACTGTTCCGCAGGCGTTCATGCTTGATTCGCCTGTACCTGCAAGTTTATGCGGAAAATACGGTCTTGTCCAGAGAAAATGCAGTTTCCCCGATAATGACTATAAGGATATGCTGATTTATGCGTCAGGTCATAAGCTTTCAGACAACGAGCTGAAACTGGTCAACAGGCTTTATGAAGTCCGCAATGAGGCGGCATTTGCAGAATATACCTGATATGGCTATGACAAATTGGAATAGTATTATTCTGTACGGTATATAAAACAATGTGAAGTTTTGGTTCATTTTATTCATATTGATATGTGATGAGGCGGTCTGTGACTGCCTTTTATTTTTTCAAGGCGACACCTTCTCTATAAATGGAATCTTGTCATCTTGTCATCTTGCATGGTGACAGCATAAAAAACGCCGAAGGCGATACTGCGGGGGTTCGGGGAGCAGCTCGCTCCCCGACGGAGGGGGTAAGGGGGAGGCGGAGCCTCCCTAAAAAGCAGTCAGTCAAGCGAAGCAATGACTGACGGACGGCTCGCAGTCGTACCCCT
>JAZUGG010000075.1:0-21667 GCA_045641105.1 Ruminococcus sp.
TGAATTTTTCTGCTTGTCCTGAAGAAGAAATTCTACGTCAGAAAACCTTGAAATACGTCAGTATTTCTGCGGCTTTCTTCCTTGACTTTCTTCTTCATTACTTCGTATAAAATATTCAAGACTTAATTGGCGGAGCAATAAGATATAAAGAACCCCGCTGTATACCCTTAATTGATATACAGCGGAGCTGAATCGAAACTATTATTGCTGTCTCATAATTATCAGGTCGAAAACATCAACTATTCCGTCATTATTACAGTCACTTTCCTGTGGGGCGGGAATATCAGTATTGTAGTCCAAAAGCATTTTCTGCATAAGTACAGTATCTGCGATGCTGAATCTTCCGTCAGCAGAAATGTCAAATCTTACTTTTTCATACGAATCAACCTCAACGGGTTTGATTATAATATAGTTCAGGTTGATTGCCTTATCCTCTGAACGGACATTTAGTGTGAGATAACCGTCTGTAACAGTAACAATGCCTGAAATAGCGGTTTTGCCGTCAGACGGGGCATTTTCAGCGATAAGTTTCTGTGAATCCCTGCCGTAATCAGCATATACAGACGGATTTTTTGAGCATGACCACGGATCGCAGAAACACATTTCTACAGAATATTTTCCGTTAGGAAGTTCAAATCCGTAATCAAGATGTCTTTCGATATCATTTTCATACTGATTTTTTGTATAACGATAGCTCGTGGTCTTATCTTGATTGTCGGTAAGAGTATATTCATTCGGCCATGTATTTGCGGTATAGATGCCTTTGCTTTTTGATGAACCGCTGTATTTATCTTCGGTATCGTCGATAAGTCCCCATTTTTTTCCTGTTACGCTGTCAATACCGAAAGTCTGCTCAGTAAGGCTGTTGAAATATCCGAGTTTATCCTTACCTGTAAGAGTAGTTCTTACATGGTCTCCGCAGTCCACGAAATATGCAGTATTGCTGTCATACTCATACAGCGGCTTTACAGCGGTCATATAGATGAAATCGCATATCTTGGCGGATTCATTATCATCGTCAGAAGAAAACGTAACATCCACAACGTCATATTCAGTGCCGTCAGCAGTAATGGTCTCAACACTTTCTTCAAGCACATTATCAGGAATAATTATCTTAACGTCATATGTATCTGATTTGCCATTATAATCCAGTTTTTCGGCGTAGAGAATGCTTTCTCCGACACGCACACGTATCGTTTTGCCGTTGTCAGCTTTTCGTAGTCTTATCACAAGAATTGAATATGGTGCAGTCTTATCAACAGCCATACGGTAACTGAATGAGCCGTCAGCCTTTGCATAGCGGTATGTGCTGTCATCAGTCACGCCCTGTGAATGATATTCAAACATATTATGGAGATTATCATTTTCATACTGACCATAACCCGGCTGTACAGTATCAGTAACAACAGTTTTTGCCCTTGGGATATCGTCATCAGAGACAGTTCCGTTTGTGACAAAATTCCAGTAAATACCGTATCTCTGCTGATACTGGAGATAATGCGGAGAGAATGTAAGGTCAAGGCTTGTATCTTTCAGGGTAAATTTCATTGAATTGCTGTCTTTTACAAGATGTTCGCTGATATCTGCCATAAATGCACCGACTGAAAGGCCTTCCTGAGAGAGCTTGATATTCTGGTCAGGAGATACAGCCTCTTTCGGGATAGTAACCCACATTCCTGTTGAACCTGTAGACATATTCTGCTTGCCAAGTTCAGCGCTGAGAACGACAGGTCCGTATTTAAAGCCGTAAACACTGTTTTTGTCGGGAAGGGGATAGGCTTTTACTTCTTCAGGAATATTGACTTCGATTTTGTCTCCGTCCGAAAAATTGCCTGTTACCTGAGCATAGTCATCAATAGTTTTGTATGCGTACTTTTCACCGTTTACCTTTATGGAAACTGTATCAGCTTTCCAGTCAGGAAGCCTGAAGCGGAAATCAAGCACACCGCTTCCGTCAATAGCAAAGGTTGATGTCGTGCTGTCAGGAATTGTACTGTTCTGGGTAATAGTGACGTTTTCATCTGCCCAGTTCAGTATGCTGCTCTGGTACATATTTACATAAAGAGTGTTGTCCTTATGCATATATATAGTATCACCAAGCTTTGTGAAGTTTTCCATACCGCTTCCCGTACAGCACCAGAAATGGTCAAACTGTGAACTGTATACCTTGAAATAACCAGTAGCCATAGGCTGAAAATAGGTCGTCATACCGGTTTCGGGATTTTGAGATGAAAGTATTGAGTTGTAGTATGCATTTTCATAGAAATCCATATATTTGCTGTCGCCTGTAATTTTATAAAGTTCACGGCTGAGTTTCAGCATATTGTATGAATTGCAGGTCTCACAGTTACAGTTGGTGCGTTCCTTGTCGAGAATATCATCCTCACCAAAATGCTCCCATTCACTGTTGCCGCCTGTGATATATGTATGATGACTTGTGACCATATCCCAGAAAGCTTCTGCATATTCAAGATAACGTGATGCATCAACCACTTCACCATTGACTGTTTTGCCGTTAAGAGCCTTATATCTGTTAAGTGCGCCGATAAATTTCGGGATAGTTGTATTTGCATGGCGGTTATTAAGCACGTTTGCACCGCCTTGGAGAACTTTGTCAAAGAGGGCGGTTTCATCAAAATAATGAGCTGCTGCTGCATGATTATCCTTGTTTGTTATAAGATAAAGGTTATACAGACAATCGTTCATGCCGCCGTATTCAATAGACAGGACGGTGCGGTGCTTGCTGTCATTCCATGTCTGACAGCGGTTGTATACCCAGTCTCCGAGAGCAGAACCGAGGTCTTTTGCAGTAGAATAGCCTGTTGCATTGTATACGTCAACAATTCCTGCGATAAGCTTATGCATGGTATACCACGGTACCCATGCTTCTGATATGATGTTAGATTTTCCGGCTTCAACGTTGTCAAACTGAACTTCAACGCCGGTTCCGTTAGGATGTGCGGCTGCCCATACAAAGCCTGATTTTCCCTTTGAATTTTTCTGACATTCTCTCATTCCGTCAATAAGCGCAGTGATCTTGCCATAGAGTTCACTGCGCTGTTTTTCGGTGATTGACGGATTCTGATATGCCTGAGCAAGAGCCGTGAGATAGTGACCGACAGTATGACCTGCGATATTGGTGTTCTCCCAGCCTCCGTACCGTTTTGCACCGAATGTGTTCATTCCTGCATTCTCACGGAAACCTGCAAGCAGTCTGTTTGTGTCAAATGACAGCAGATACTCAAGCTCTTTTGAGAAAGCATTTGTGCTGTAGCTGTCAAGCATGGTAACATCGGATATTGAGAAATCCTGAATGCCCATGTTTACTGCTGATGCAGCATCAAAGTCAGAGCAAAGCGGCAATATCCCCGAAATACCGCTGAGCATAAATACTCCGCCCATGACAGCCGACAAAATCTGTCTTTTTTTCATTAGTGTTCCTCCAATCATGAAAGCAGATGCTTTCGTAGTATTATTGCTGTTCTAACTAAACTTTGCCTTAAGGCAGCACCGCACAAAGCACGTCTGTTGACTATTTACGTCACAAACTTGCATCTTTTGGCAATATTTAATTGGTATAGCAATAATATTATTGTATCATTTGCCGAAAAAACTTTCAACGCATTATCTGAATAAATGGTGGAGAAAAAGCAGAAGTTTGCATAAATCAGGGAAACTTTACAACGGCTGTTGGTTTTACTGCATATTTTTCCAAGACAGCGCAAACAGCTGTACCTGCCGTAATATATGTACAGAATCAACAAAAAGTTTGTATATACTAAGTCACATATACAAATAGCATATTTTTCATTGACAAATCTATTAATAAATGATATAATCATGATAAACTGTACATCAATTTTTTGACTGTACAATAATGATATTGATTTATTAACTGATGAGAGGGGTAATAATTATGAGAAAATCAAAAGCAATCAAACGAATTGCCGCAGGCATGATAGGCGGTACAATGCTTATGGGAATGGCGGCGGCTGTGCCTGCGAACTGTTTTGCAGATACAGAACCGAACAATGAGGAGACACTATTTGAGGTCTTTACGTACCGGTTCAGAGAGGCACTTGTTAACGGGATCGATGATCATTTCTTAACCATTATTCCGAAACTGAACGGAAGATATTATCAGGAAATGAGCTTGCATCTTAATGTTCTGACTGATAATTATGACTATCTGGATAAACTTGAAAAGGGAATGATCGTAAATCTGGAATTTGACAGCATTACAGAATATGATGACATATTGAACTTATCAGATTCTTCGCTTGATGATTTTTATCATTTTATGGATTCGCCTCAATATACCATGGATCACATACTTTCATGCAGAATTTCAGGTGAACATTATTACGGTGATATAAATGATGATGAGATCGTTGATTCATTTGACCTGATAACCTATAAACAGCGGATTGCAGGAACACTTTCGGCTGAACTGACCGAAGACCAGTTTCTTAACGCCGATATCAACCATGATGACATTATTGATGAAAAAGACCTTGAACAAGTTTCGGATTATGTTCTTGGAGGCATACAAACTTTCAACAGCACAAACATCGTCGGCAGTACTCGTCTTGACAATACCGTTAATATTCTTCAGGACGAGGGAGTGAAAACCGATGAGGCTTTTGCATCTGCTGAAATGAATTTCGGCGTTGAGATACTTAAGGACTGCTTTGCTCAGAATACGGAGAAGAATCTCCTTGTTTCGCCGCTTTCAGTTTCTACAGCTCTTTCCATGGCTGCAAACGGTGCTGACGGAAAGACAAAGGATGAAATGGAAAAAGTCCTCGGCAATGGTCTGACACTGGAACAGCTTGACGAATATATCTGCTATTATTCACAGCATCTTCCTGATGAAAGAAAAGAAAAGCTTTACCTTGCAAATTCAATGTGGTTAAATGACCTTCCGGATTTCAATGTTCTTGAGGATTATCTTGAAACAAATAAAAAGTACTTCAATTCCGAAATATACAAAACCCTGTTCAATTCTGATACTGCAAAGGATATCAACAGCTGGGTAAGCGGAAATACGCAGGGCATGATACCTCAGGTCGTTGACGAAGATTATTTTGGCGGTGACAGTTCGATCATGATGATGCTTATCAATACTCTGTATTTTGAAGCAGACTGGCAGCACCCGTATTATTCGTCAACACCTGAAAAGTTTACTGATGTAAACGGTGATGAGCATACAATAGATGCACTGCACAGCATGGAGACTTATTATTATGACCTTGGAAATGCTGATGCGTTCAAAAAGCCTTATGTAAACGGCGATTACAGCTTTGTGGGAATTCTTCCGCATGATAATGATATTGCTGAATATGTGAATAATCTTGATGCTGCCGAGCTTATGGAAGGTCTTAAAGAATATGAAGATCCTTCCATGGTAGATCTCTATGTAATGATACCTAAATTCAAGTATTCATATGATATCACTCTTAATGACATTCTGAAAAATATGGGTATCAACGAGGCATTTGATCCGTTTAATGCTGATTTTTCAAAAATGAGCGATACAACACCGCTGTATATACAGGAAGTTCTGCATAAGACAAAGATAGAACTTGATGAAAACGGCACAAAGGCTGCAGCTGTAACAGCATTGACCATGGCAGCCGGCTGCGTAATGCCGATTGAGAAAAAGGAGATACATATCTATCTTAACAGACCATTCGTTTATATGATAGTTGACAGGAACAATCTTCCTGTATTCATGGGTGTTGCCACTAATTTAGGCGTATAATACGGTTTTGACTCAGAAAGCAGTCTGTGATTAATATGCAGGCTGCTTTTGTTTGCATAAAATGCAATAAAAACAGCAATAAAATACTTGAACTTTGCTTGGAAAATCTGTTATAATTAATGGGTATCTCTAAAAACACGTTTTGAGTAAGAAAAAACAGATAGGTGCAGCAGATGCAAGGAAAGCCCTTGAAGGCGTGCTTTCGCACTCCGAGAGGGATTGACACAGCATATGCTGTACATAGCCGTTTTTTCTCAGAAGGGGTTTTTAGAGGTGCCCTAATGTAACTCTAAACTTTGTTTAAATAATAATGAGGAGGGATTTCATTGAAATTCAGGGTAACAGGCATTTTAACAGCAGCGGCAATGACAGCTTCATTTATTCCTGCATCAGCTATTGTGGCATATGCAGAGGACGGTGCATTTTATGCATCAAAAGACAATTATAATTTTTGGTATGACAATATAGGAAATGAAGGTGAAGTAAAAATACTCCCCGGTATTAACGGAAACTGTGAGTGTACATGGGATTCGGTTAAAGAATGTCAGCTAAATGACGGAGAAATTCTTTCCGGAGAACATGATATATCAGAATTCACTATTCGTCAGTTAGAATATGATATTGAACTTGATGCAATGGATAGTACATATTTTGGATATACAGGAAAAATAGAAAATGCAGATCCCGAACTGCCCGATTATGAATTCTGGATTGTTGAAGGATGGACCAGTTGGAGACCACCGGGAATTAACGGTTCAATCGCTACATTGGAATCAGACGGATATTATTACGATATATATAAAAAATCTGTATTTGAAATTGATGAAAGCGGCAGAATAAAAGAAACGATCCAGCTTTACAGCGTTTTAAAAAGCAATCCTGTTCAATACGGAAAGAAATCAAAGCATAAAAAAAGTATTTCATTTTATAAACATTTAGAAGCATGGAAGGAAGCAGCACCTGATTTAAGCGGCAAATTATCAAGATTTAGTCTTAGTGTGCATAGTTATAATGCATCCGGTTCATTTACTGTCAATAAAAATGAAATGTATTTTAATTCTAATCTGCTATGGGGCAGAAAGGAAAAAGAGAACAGTAAGTCTATTGAACAAAATGACGGATATGATTTCTGCATCAGCAAAAACGGAGATATGGGAAATGCTGAATTGGAAAGCGGAGAAAACGGAACATACAACTGTACATGGAAAGCAGCAGATCAGTGTCAGTTCAGCAGCGGTCTGTCGGATACCCCGAAAGTGTTATGGCAGGATTCAGGAGATATTCAGCTTGATTATGCTCTTGATGTCAAATCGGATTATGATATGTACGCAGGCTATTCAGGCATACTGTCAGATTCCTCCGGCAATGATAAAAATTCGGAATTCCATATTATTGAGGCGTGGAACGGAACGTTTCCTCTGGAAAATACCGAAAAAACAGGTACATATACAGCAAACGGCAATGAATATGATATGTATGTATTTCTGAATGAAAACGGTACCGAAAACTACTGGGGCATACGAAATGAAGCTGAATACAAATTTGATACATTAAATGAACTCAGCGGAACGGTTACTCTTTCGGAACATCTGGATGTGTGGAAAAAGGAACATCCTGATTTTAATGATACTGTTTCCGAAATTAATTTGTCTGTTAATGCAAACGGAGGAAACGGTTCGGCTGAAATTAAGAAAAATGATGTTATATTTGGCGAGCCTCTGAAACTCAAAGAAAACGGCACTGAAGATAAAGATGCATACAGAAAGCTGGTCGGTTCGGAAATTTCAGTCGGTCATACGGTTTCTCCTGATGAAATAGGGGAGAATGCAGACTATTACGGAGAAAGATTTGATTATTTTACCCCCAAGGATGTACTCAATATTAACAATTTGTTTGATTCAGACGCATCCATAAAAACAGGCAGCATTGACAACCCGCAGGTCTCTCTTGAAAAAGCCGCACCTATACTGAAATACTGTGAGGAGAATAACCTACCGATATTCGGCGGTACTTTTATATCCGGAAGCACATTTGCAAGAACCTTTTTCACTGAGAATTACAGTATGTATGGTCATTCAGTCAGCAGAGAGATATTACAGCAGCGTCTTGAAAATCTCATAAAAAATACTTTTGAGGCACTGAAAAACGAATATCCGAATCTGAAGATCTGCGGCTATGAAGTATGCAGTAATTTGTATAATCCGTATGTCCCGGTTTTATATGGAAGCAAATGGTCAGGCGAATATGACGAATGGTACAGTATATATGGAAATGATGATTATATCTATGATGCATACAAATTTGCAAGAAAATATTCACCGGAGGGAACAAAGCTTTATTACAGTGAAAATAGTAATTTCTATTCGCTGAAAACGATGGATATGTACAGCTTTGTAACTGAGCTTCAGGCAAAAGGGCTGATCGACGGAATCGGTCTGGAATCCACATTTGATACAATATACTCTCAGTCTGAGGAATACAGGGCTGTGATAGAAGCATTGTCATACACCGGGCTTGATATAAAGCTTACACATTTTCAGGTTCGTGGTGAGGATAGACAGAAACTTTATGCAGACACTATTCGCATTTGTCAGGATTACAGCCAGAATATCAGCAGTATTAATTTCAACTATACCGGCACAGAATGGCGGGATGACGGTCTTGCCAAACCTGAACTTGAAGCAATAAACGAATATCTTGAACAAATGCCTGAAACAGAAAAGGCAGAAATCGAAGGTGATGCTAATTCTGACGGCAGATTCAATATTGCGGATATTGTCGCCGTACAGCTTTTCCTTCATAATTCAGGAAAATACAGGATCGACGGCTGGAAAAAAGCCGACTATGACAAAGACGGTGAACTTACTGTTTTCGATCTCTGCATCATGAAAAGTATACTTTTAAAAGATGAGTATGATGAATATTTCTGATACATAGCATCGTATTTTATCTGTATATAAAAAGGCGTTTTTAACAGCGATACTTATATAGAATCTTTGTAATTGTTATTGAGGGAAACCCTTATGAAAAAGGGTTTTCCCCGATAAAAAGTAAAAACTTCTATAAGAGTATCGCCGTTACAGCGCCTTTTTTATCATAAGGGCATCTCTAAAAACCCGTTTTGAGTAAGAAAAAGCAGATAGGTACAGTAGATGCAAAAAAATCCCTCGAAGGCGTGCTTTCGCACTACGAGAGGGATTGACGCAGCAGATGCTGTGCATAGCTGCTTTTTCTCAGAAGGGGTTTTTAGAGGTGCCCATAAGTGTTGCACTTGCAAAATCTGATGCGTATGTGTATAATGAAAGCAGATCTGCTGAAAAAAAGGAGGAGATATATGACCGACTCAGAAATAATGTCATTGATGCACAAATCGCCTAAAAAAGGACACCGAGCCTTATTTGATGAATATTACAGCTATGTAAGTGCTATATCTGCGAATATTCTTCGTGGATATGGTTTCCGTGAGGATATTGAGGAATGTGTGATAGATACTTTTGCGGCAGTCCTTAAACAGCTTGATGAAAGCGTATCAGGCACAATAAAGCCGTACATAGGAACTGTTGCAAAGAACAAGGCTATCAGTATGCGAAGGTCTCTTGCAGTAAAGGCAGGGAAGTGCGTATCGATAGACAGCGAGGAAACAGATGAACTTACATCTGCTGAAAGAGTTGATGAGAACTCAGAAAAAAGCCACATGACAGAGCTGATGCTTGAAAGGATAAAAGAACTTGGCGAACCTGACTCCTCTATTATTATACATAAATATTTCTATGAGCAGAACGCAAGTGAAATAGGTCGAATTCTGAATATCAAACCTGCCACGGTTCGTATGCGTTGTACAAGAGCCATGAAAAAGCTTCGCAGTCTGCTCGCAGACTTCAATTAAGGAGAGATAGTTATGAACAAGAAAACAGATGAGCTTTTTAGTAATGTAAGTGATGAGCAGATAGAAAAAATCGCTGCCGACTATCCGACATGGAGCAAAAAACAGCGTGACCGCATTTTCAGGGAAATAGAGCGCCGTGTCAGCGCTGACAATTCTCATGCCGACGAGGTGAGGGGAGTGGAGGTGCGCCGTTCAAGAACGTATCTGAGGATAATTTCAGCCGCCGCAGCCTTTGTTATAATTGCAGGTGCAGCAGTTGGCGGAGGATATGTTCTGCTAAGGCAAAAAGGCAGGACAGTGCCGAATGAACAGGTCAGTGAAACTGATATTGTCACGACTGAACTGCTGACAGATACCGCAGAAGAACCCGTACAGGTTACGGAAACCGATCTTTTAAACCTGATAAACAGTGCTTCATATGATAAATATGACCGCATCAGTATGGATATCAGCTTAGAAACAAACAACGAAGAAACGACATCTCATCATACAGTAAAAATAGATAATATCACAGGCAATAAATCATATATTGATTCAGATTTTTATCCGCTTGAAAACGGCTATCTGGACTATGAATATTATTTCTATAAAGATCTTATCATCGAGGTGAACGGCGGCGAGCTTAATCGTTTTGCAGGTCAGTATAACATATATGACCGAGAGAATTGTCGTTTTGATAATATAGGCACATATACAGAGCATATTATTGAGGATATTAATTTCGGCAGATATGAAATACAGGAGATAACAAGCGGAGTGCAGTTTAACAGTATGGATTGTATATCTGCAAAGTTGTTCTGTCCGAGTGAAGCTGAATATGCGATAAAAGCGGCGAATGATTTGTCATCAAACCCCTGTATTTTTTTGAATTTTGATGAAGATGAACTCGAAAGAGCAAAAGAAGAGCTTGGGCTAACGAATATTGGTATCAATGATGATGAGTATGCACAACTCTGGGAGCAGATAAAAAAGGACAGGGAACGACTCGGAATAAATGATACATCACAAATGGATATACTGGTTGATACCGAGACAGGATTTATTGTCAATCTTGACTGGAGTTCAGGAGATGAAAATAAGACATACACAGTTGACAAACTCTGCTTGAATGATGAAGCCGAACTGCCCGAGGACGGAGAGTATATAAAGAACCGCATTGCAGAATGCACACCGTGCGATGAAAGAACTGCCGCATATGACCTGAGTGTGCTTGACGAATAAAAAATGCCTCCGAGCGTTATTGCACGGAGGCATATTTTTCAGAATGATTTAATTTCACCCATAATATATTTTTTGATAAGCTCGGCGTCAGCCTTAGTTACAGCATCATCGCCGTTAATGTCAGCCGCACCAAAATTTACGGTCAAGCCGTATTCAGCGGCATTTTGTATGATAACAAAGTCAAAAACATCAACTATTCCGTCGCTGTTTGCATCACCTATAATGCATTCCGAAACAGGCGAATCAGGTCGCCACCAGTTGATATTGAAAAGATAGCCTTCACCGCCTGTGAATACAAAATAGAGGTCATGCTTGCCCTGAGTTTTTTCAATGGAACATGACTGAGTATTCCATGTCTGCCAGCCGCCGGAAGATTTTACATCCATTCTGCCGATAACTTTTCCGTCAGGGGCATCAATATGAACTTCAAGTGCCGCTTTTGCACCGTTAGAACCAATACGAAAATCGATTTTTCCAGCGCCTGAAAGGTCTATGTTATTGAAACCGATATAATCACCATTTTCGATATATCCTGCATCAAGACCGCCTTCTGAACATTTTTCGCTGTCAGTGCCTGATTTGACATTGAATGATTCAGCTTCAATTACCTTGCCTGAGTATTTCTTTCCTGATTTATTGTCAGATTTTACTGTTGTAGTGATTTTAGTATTTGCCGATGTAGTTACGGTTGTTGTGATTTTAGGCTTTGTTGTAGTAACAGCAGTTGTTATTACGGCAGGCTTTTCGCCGCTTCCGTAAACGGGTTCAATTACAGCATCTGCGGTAAGTTTCAGTGTAACAGACGATGAATAGATGTCTCCCTTTGTTACTTCTGCACCGTCTATATTCCAGTATGCGAAATACTTGCCGTCAACAGGCTTTGCAGTCAGATCAATGCCATAATCAGAATGGTATTTTCCGCTCCAGCTGTCTATATTTCCGAGTTTAAGCGTATTCACGTCAATACTTCCGCTGTTTGAGTCATTTTTGATACTGAAAGTATGCGGTTCTGAAGAGATTTTCATAGCAGACCGTGCAGACTTTTCAGCATATGTATAACGTTTGGAATAGAATTCCTTAACGGTATTGAGTGCCTCATTAAAGCGTCTTGCGGCGTTATCTCCTGACATACTGTGCGAATAGAAACGTGAGAAAGTATCAGCTATCTGCTGAGAGTAGTTATTTCTGTAGAAATCAATAACTTCCTTTGTTCTGTCAGCAGTAAAATTATAATTTGAAAGATCCATTAAAGTTCTTGTGAACTGATATCTGAACTCCTGTGAATTTATTAGACCATTGAATAATCTTGCAAGCTGACAGTTGCTTTCACGGATACGTCTGAACTGATCGGCAGAGAATGATTTATCCTCACTTCCGTAAAGTCCCTGACCTGATTCGGTATCAAACAGAACCATTCTCCATTTGCCGTCAGCATAAGGATTACTTTCATCAACAGCATCAGAACGCCATACCGTATAATTTTTCTGCGGCCAGTCAGCATTGCACCAGTATATCTGTGATGCAAAGTAGTCAATAAATCCTTGTATATCAACTTTTTTGCAGAAGTCATCATATGAAAGGCTGCCATTTCCGACACTATCGCAAAGTTCATTCCATTCTTTAAGGTCATTGTCATTGCCTTCGTCAAGTTCGCCGTTTTCTATCATGGCGATGCTGTCCTTATCAACTCCGTAATGCTTGCTGAGGTAAGAGGAGTTTATCTTTTCCATCATCTGATAAATGCCCCAGAATTCACCGTCAATAAAAACGATACATTCTGTAACAGCCTGTTTGCCGAAATCTCTGTCAGCAATAAGAGTCTGATTAATACTGTCACGGAAGAAGGCACTTGAATTATCGTTGCCGCCGTTGCGGAGTGTGAGACCGTCATAATTTTTGATAGCCTTGCCGTTTTTAGCCTTTACAGCCTTTCCTGAGAAGAAATCGTATTCAAATTCTTCCTTGCCGTATTCCTGTCTTGTATATAAATTGAAGCTTTTCTGCGGAAGACTTCTGGAGTAATTGCCTTTTATGCGGATACCTATATTCTGTTCAATAACCTTTTCACCGTTTTCAAACATTGTGAAGTACGCAGGGCGTTCCCATTCTCTGCCTTTCATGCCGTAATTGGCTTTTAATTCCCATGGATTTCGTCTGTCACCGCCTCTGTTTTCTTCATATACCTTTCCGAGACAGTAGATGCCTTTTTCATTGTCAAATAAATTGTCGGGATCGGTGACAAGTGAGATCACCTTCATATCCTTATAATAACCTGAATTAGTTTTGCCGATAAAAAATGTTTTTGTAACAATATCGCTTGCCTGTCCTTTACTGTCAACGGATACCGCACGAATTACAGCGGCTTTGTCTACTTTATCCTTCGGCTTGTCGGCATTGTCAGGTGCAATGTCAGTACGTGCGCTCAGGCGGTTTTCAGTGTCAGACATATCCGTTATAGAAATCGGTTCACTGTATTTTATGCCATTTTCAGGAGTAGGATCACTGCCGTCAGAAGTATAGTAGACAGTGCATCCATTATCTGCTTTAAGTTCAAGTGAAAAATTGTTATCATAAAATCCGCTGTCATGAGAAAAAACAGGCTCATGCACTGAATTTACGCCTTCCGGTGCAGAGTTTGCCTTATTTGGCGAACAGCTTAAAGTGAAGAATTCTCCGCTTCCGTCAGGATACTGACCATATGATTTATCAGCGGCAAGTGTATCAAATGAAACACTTTGTGCCGTATCTCCGTTTGGTTTGGTCAGTACGATATTTTCACCCGATGCAGAAAGACCAAACGGTGCAATCTGAGCATTGTTTGCGGCGGCATCGCTGTCACAGAAGACGATGATCCTGCCACCGGCGGCAATCTGCGTACCGCTTGGGAAAACGTATTTGAATGGCTGATCGTTCTTGTCTGAAAGTCCCCAGCCTGAGATATCTGATGCTGAATTACCGCTGTTATAAAGTTCTATCCAATCATAATAGTTTCCGTCATTTGCTTCATAGATAGTATTTTTTGCACATATCTCGTTTATAGAGACCTGTCCGTCATTTGCTGCATAAGACGGCAGTATTACAGAATTCTGCAATAAAACAGCCAGACAAATTATTCCCGCAGCAGTTTTTGTTTTCTTTGTATTCCTCATTATTTTCCTCCATAACGGCAGAAAAAATACTGCATAAATGTACATTTATGCACGCTCAGTATAAAACTCTGCCGAATTAAATTACGCTCTGCGAATATTATATCACAGAAAATAATTATTTACAAGTTATTTTTTCAGGGCGGCGTTAAAAACTCCCACAGTACAAAATAGAAGTACTATGGGAGCTTTTACGGGATGAATTGAAAAGAAGAAAACGTGAAATATATCAGCTTTCAGGAAGCTTGTCTATAAGTTCAAGCATATATTTCTGAATGGAAAGAGCATCCATATTGGTTATGCCTGAGCCTTTCTGGTAAACATCTGCATTTTCAGGGTTTGCTATCTGATATTCTGATGGGTTTACAAGTGCCTGCATAATAGTTACTACATCAGCAAGATTTACTAAACCGTCGTCATTGGCATCACCTGCAAGATATGGCTTGGCAGGTGATACTGCTGTTGAGGTTGTTGTGACAGGAGATGACGGAGTAACCGATATTTCACCTGAAGATACAGAGTTGTCATCCATACATCCGCCGCTTGTTTCAAAGTCAGAGGCAAGCTTTGAAGTATCTGTCTGAAGAATGTAGCTTTCTGACGGAATATAGCAGAGAGAACCATCCGTATCAAAATTTGCATATTTATTCTGTGAAGAAACTTTTTGTGATTTGTCTGAAACAGCAGTTCCGTCCATACTGCCCTTACAGCCTGTCATTACATCGTTGAAGCTTTTTATAGCGCCTGATTTTATCTCCATAGGATTCTTGCAGTTTGTGAAAACATTAAACTCGGAGAAAATATATGCATTTGCTCTCGGATTCATGCAGTAGCTTGACTGATTTTCAAAAATATTGTTGTACATATGGATATTTGCCTGACGTGCAAGAGGGCCTCTTGATTCACAGTTTTTCCAGTAGTTGTGATGATATGTAAGATGATACTGCATATTGTCATCGGAAGCACCGACAAGATTTGTTTTGTGGTAGCCTTCGTAGTAGCAGTAGCTGTTGGTGAAATACTGTCCACGCTTGAAATCGCAGGCACCGTCACCCTCTGCCTTATCTGATTCGGCAGGATTTGATATCTTCGGAACATAGAATTCACAGTTATGTATCCAGCATCTTTCAACAGGAGCAGAAAGTGAAGATTTTTCCTGAACACCTTCCATGCCTATGCAGTCCTCCGGAACGTTTCTGAATGCGATATTGCGTACCTCAAAGCTTTTGCCTAAAGACGGTTCAGCACCTTCACACATAAAATGGAATCCCCAGCCGTCAACTACAGCATCAGAGCCGACTCCCTCAATAGTAATATCCTTGCCTGACTTCATTCGTGCCATAAAGCCGTTGTCACCGACAGAACCGCCGAAATCGGTGCTGTCATAGGCAGTCAGACCGCTTGGTGCTTTAACACTGCCGATAATTCTGATAATAAGCGGAGTACCGTCCTCGGCAAGCTTTTTGATAATACCGCTGTTGCTGTTTGGCTTTGTACCGCCGTTTGACGTTTTGCCGCCGCCAATATCCTGACCGGCTGAATTGAGAATATTTCCGATACCTTTGACTGTTGTGCCGTCTTTTGATGTTATAGTAACGGTATCCTTGTTTGAATCAGTAACGTAAAGTATTTTAGCATTTGCTTTTGTTGTGCCGCCGTCAGTATATGCACCAACACCGTCGCTGTAGTTGAAATGCGCATATCCGGAACGATCCTGTGCAGAAACCGTGATGCCGTCCTTTTTGACAGTACCCTTGCTTGTGGTGAGTGTAATTGAGTAAGTACCTGCCTCAACGCCCAAAATATCAACACGCAGACCTTTTTCTGTATCTCTTACAAGATATTCAAAGTCCTCACCTGTAAGAGAACCTGAAGTCTGACCGCTGAATGAAACGGCAGAAACATCAGAATCTTTCAGTCCTGATAAAACAAGATACATCATTTCGTTCCAGCCGCCTGCACTGACAACTTTTATGTCACCCGGAGTTACATCATTGCTTTTAGCAGAAGTAGTTTTTGCAGGTTCGGATGAAACGGCAGGGGAAGTAGTTTTTACAGAAGTTGTTGTTACATTCTGTGATGAACCCGAACCAGAAAGCGAAATATAGAAAAGGTTAGCTGTATCGGCTTTTGTAAGGGTATGAGATCCTGCGGAAATATCAGTTATAAGAACACCGCTTGAATCGGCAGACAGCTTAGTACCGTCAAGTTTGATGGTTGAGCCTGCATCGCCGAATACAAGCGTCAGCTTACCTGATGAGAGGGCATTGAATGAAACAGAAGTTGAACTTTCGATTTTAAGGCATTGTGTAAGAGTTTTTCCATTGAACTCCGTACTGCCTTTTGAAGATGAAAGATTTCCTGTTATGGAATAGAAACTGCTTGATGTGCCGTCAGAAGTAAAATTGTGCTCATATCCGCCTGATACTGCCTGTACCGGAGCAGTTGAAGTTGGAGTTGATGATTGCTTGGCAGTTGTTGTTACAACTGACGGAACTGTTGTTGCAGCGACAGGAGTTTTCTGTGTGGTTATTACAGGTGCAGCCGAAGAATCCTCTTTGAAGCCGCTTCCGATAGACTGAACATTGCCTTTATAGCTTGAAAGAGCTGATTTCAGAGCTGTGTTTACAGCATAGCTTTCGTCGTCAACTGAATTGTCAAAAGTCCATTTGAAGTCGCCGCCGTCAACACGTCCTGCCTTTGCAGTTACAATTGCGGGAACATCATCGGCTTTGTCAGGAGTATAGCTGTACATAACGCCTGATGTGTCGAAATTATTGTAAACAGAACCGCCGCTTTTTGCTTTTATGCCTGAACCTATCTTTTCATCGGCAGAAGAAGCATCATAAGCATCAAAGTCCGAACTGTTTTCGGAATACGGAACAAAAGCCTTGCCGCCTGTGATGATATTTCCGAAAGCCTTTATAATTCCGCCGCTTTCGCCTGAAAAAGTACCGCCTGTTGCAACATCTGAACCCTGTTCGGAAATGAGCATAGGATATTTGCAGTTGTGGAAATAGTTGTTTTCAGCAAAACATGAAGCTCCCATAGTTACACCGATACCGTATTTAGAATTGCCGTCGAAGTAGTTGTTATAGCAGTGAACGGAACAGGTGCGTATTCTTGGGTGACGTGAATCGGAATGGTCGTACCAGTTATGGTGATATGTAATATAATTTTCGGCAGTTTCGGATTTCATGCCCTGTAAATTGCATTTTCCGCTGTCCCAGAAGTGATTGTATGAGTGAGTGATATAGGTAGAGGTCTTTGTATCCAGAGCGCCGTCGCCCTTAGCCTGATCTGCATCTGAACCTGCATCGCCGTAGAAGAAATCGCAGTTATGAACCCATATATGATTATTATTCTGCTGTAAGCCACAGTTATCGCCCTCACTGCTGTTGCAGTTCATGAATCCGAGATTGCGTATCTCAACATTTGAGCAGTTTTTCAGGACAAGACCAAAACCGTTGAGAGTTGCATCATTTCCGATGCCCTCTATAGTTAAGCCTGCGGTAACTGTATCAATAACGATATCGCCCTTGGTAAGCACGGATGGATCGGTGATGTTTCCGATGATTCTGATGTTGAGAGGTCTTGATTCCCTGCCTTTTTTGTAGGCGGTGATAATATTCTGGAAGCCTGTGATATTCTCCGCACCTTTGCCTGTTGCGTCAATTTTTGCGGAAACGCTGTCTTTGTTAGAGTTTGTAACGTAGACGACTACAGCATCAGATTTGAGTGTACCGTCTGAATTGTAAGCGCCATTTGAACTGCCGTTTACAAATGCGAAACCTGAGCGGTCATTTGCATATGAAGTAACAGCTATTTCAGCAGATTTTGAGTTATCCTCGCTGCCGCTTATAACAGGCACTACTTTCAAAGTATGTTTGCCTGATGCAAGACCTACTGCATCTGCTCTCATATAGCCTGAATACTGTCTGATAAGCATGGAATCAAGCTGTATACCGTCAGCATAGACATTGTAGCCGCTTGCGCCGCTAACAGATGACCACGAAACATAAGCACCCTCGCCGTAACCGTTTGCCGTAATGAATTTTACCGAATTTTCAGCGGCATATGCGGTATGCTGTGCAGATGTGAGAACAGCAGTAAATGGAACTGCTGTCAGTGTGCAGCCTGCAGATACAATTGCTGCTGCTGCGAGAGAGGCGATACGCTTTTTCATAATTGCATTCCTCATTTTAATATCCTCCAATGATTTAATTAAACTATAAAGTTTACCTTTACCATCCAAATTATATAATATTAATTTAAGTTTGTCAATGACTTTTTGTATTATTTTTATGACATATAAAATTATTAAAAAGCAATCAGAACAGCAATATTTGAACAGCATTTGAATTGTTTAAGCAATAATTGCCTATTAAATATAAATGAAGCACGTTAGTTTTAATTAAATTAAAGGAGCTTAGAATTAATACTCCCATAAGCATCAACATATGGAATCATATACTTATAATCAGCTTCAGTATTCAGGTGACAATAATCTGAGATTGATTATTATAGATGTAAATCAAAAAAGAGAAACAACAAAAGGCTTAGATACGTTATTTGAGCGTATCTAAGCCT
This sequence comes from Ruminococcus sp., assembly GCA_045641105.1. Taxonomy (GTDB): domain Bacteria; phylum Bacillota; class Clostridia; order Oscillospirales; family Ruminococcaceae; genus Ruminococcus. Next base: position 18,608 of record JAZUGG010000075.1, read on the forward strand.
TTTTGGATTCAGTGCGGGTGACAGGACTTGAACCTGCACACCTTTCGGCACAAGAACCTAATGGTAATGTAACGTTGTTGGAGTGTTTCTCGGATTTACGAGATTCTGTTAAAATGAAGTATAATTTTAATAATCAAACTACTTTCTGCGTGATACGTTAATAACAACGATTATTCATCACAAAACTATTGAAAAATATGTTTAATTGTGATATAATATCAACAACAAGTAAGTTTAACAAAGATGTTAACGATCATGTAAAGGAGTTGTATACATTATGAATAAGAATGATATGGAGATCGTAAATGGAGTTTTAGTAAAATATACCGGAGATTATACAAAAGTAGTTATACCGGATACAGTAAAGATTATCGGTGAAAAGGCATTTACTGACAGTCTTGTTGAGGAGGTCGTCCTTCCAGATTCTGTAACTGTAATAGGATATGGTGCATTCATGGAATGCCTCGAGTTAGAAAAAATAACTTTGTCAAAATCTTTGAAAGAGATCAAAGCGTTAGCATTTCAGGATTGTGAATCGCTGAAAGAGATTGATTTCCCTGATTCCTTAGTAAAGATAGGTGAAAGAGCATTTATTAACAATGGTTTTGAAAAAATCGTTATTCCGGATTCGGTGATAACTATAGAACCTGATGTATTTGAATTATGCCAAGAATTGAAGGAAGTATTCTTATCCAGATCGTTAAAAAGCATTGAGGGCTGTGTGTTTGCAACCTGTGTAAAACTGACATCAATCACTATTCCTGATTCTGTTACAAGTATTGAAGACTCAGCTTTTTGCAACTGCACGAATCTTAAAGAAGTTATAATTCCGAGTTCAGTTACACATATAGGCGATGATGTATTCTCTGGATGTATCAGTTTAACATCTGTGACTATTCCAGATTCAGTAACAGAAATAGGTAATAACGTCTTTGAGGGCTGCACTAATCTAAAACAGGAGTGATACCCCATGTCCGATAAGTCGAGTAAAGGCTATATCACTGATGCAAAGCTTATGGTATTGTATGTCTTGTTGAAGTATTCCGATGCGAACCATACGCTTGAAAAGAACAGGCTGCTTGAACTGATAACATCTGAATTCGGTAACAATCGCAGCATCAATGTCAGGACTCTTGACAGAAATCTTGAAACGATAAAAAAATTCCTTGATCATAAAAGTGACCTGTTCGGCAAATGTAAATACGATGTCATCAGCGCTAAAACTGGAAATGGAAATACCAAGACAAATATCCGTATTGAGCATATATTCAGCGATCACGAGCTGAGATACCTTATTGATATGGTCAGCTCTTGCGAGTATATAGTCAAAAAGGAACGTGTTGAACTTATCAATAAGCTTCTGACGCTTACCTCGAAAGGCTTTCTCTCTGATTATAAACCATACCTCTTAAACAAAACCACTAAGCCAAAGGTCATGGTCAATGAACTGATGAGAAATCTGAAAGTGATACATGAAGCTATAATTTGCAAAAAACAGATTAGGTTCGTTCGCCTGAGCCATACACTTGATGGAAAACTTCTGAATGAAAAGGATGAAAACGGCAATGAGAAAACTTATATCGTAAATCCTTACAGAACAGTTTTTAATGATGGTTTCTATTATCTTGTATGCAGCAGAGCTTATGCTGATAAGGAACCTGACAGGATAAGCAATTACAGGATAGACCGAATGAGCGAGATAGAGATAATAGGCGATTCAGTTTACTTTCCTGAATCAAGAATTGCTGACGTTACCATAAATACAGATACGAAGAAATATATCAGCACTCATAGAATGATGTGGAGCGGAAAAACTGAAACGATCCTTTTCAGATGTCCCGAATGGGCGATAACTGAAATAGTCGATTTCTTTGGTGATGATTATCGAATATTGTCCCATGATAAAAAAGAGACAACTCTTACAGTCGCAGTAGAAAGCACATTTGATAATATGCTTATCTGGTCAAGACGTTTCTTTGATTTTGTTAAGGTCATTTTTCCGAGGTCACTCAGGCAGAGATTGAAGGAAGATATTGCCAAAGCATATGAAAAATACAGTAAAGATGTTTAAGTCACTGCCATGCAAAGCAATTTTGCTTTTGTATGGCAGTGATTTTGCTTTGTAAGACTAATAAACGAAAATCTTTTATAAATGGGTATATATCGGCAAAAAACGGCTATATAATAAGCGGACAAATTTGTCGCATACGGTGTGCTATAATAAAAGCACAAAAGAAACAGCGTACACCTTTCGTTCCAACAGGAGGCAGTGTATGGACTATATAGAAAGAGAGCAATGGATAGAAGTTTGTCAGATGTTCTTTGATGCGTATGTCAAGTTCCAGATCGACGGTACAGAAGCACATTGGTACGGGTGCAACTATAGAAACATCGAAATTGCCTTTATTGACTGCGGTTACTTCGTTAAGGTACAGCTGTATTGTCCGGAGGTGTTCAGAAGTCTGAACGGTTATTATGGCAGGTCAGCAAAAAACACTGAGGAAATAATAAGAATGCTGTACTGGCTTGCGTGGGAGGCAGAGAAAAGGAATTCTTACATTATTAAAACAGTAAATCCCGAAGAAGAGTATCAGCAGCTCAGAAGGATACTGACAGAGAAATACCGTCTGTGTTACGACGCTTATTGGGAGGAGGATTACTGGAAAGAAACAGGCGAGGAAAGAGTGATCATCAAGCTTCACAGCAGAGAGATAGAAGTTCACTTTTCTCCCAATATTATGTGGGATGTCAACGGATACATAGACGCTGCTCTTTTCTGTTGCGAGACCGACAGACGTTGCTCGACCGTTGTGCATCAGGAAGAAGAGGAGCCGAAAGAGATCATCAGACTCCTTCAGGATATGGCTTCTGAACCGGAGATCTTAGAGTTCAGCACCGCCGATTCCGAATGGGAGCACAAGCTGATCAGAGATTATCTGGTCAGCAGCCGTACAAATGACGGTCTGCTGATCGAGCGTTTTCCGTTTGGCTGGTCCCACAGTTGGAACGGCGTAGTTATCAAAGAACGAATTCCTGTACTTCACAACAGACAGATCAGAT
>JAZUGG010000076.1:0-7761 GCA_045641105.1 Ruminococcus sp.
CCGTCCCCTACAAATACATTAACGAAGAATAGCTGAATTGTAGGGACCGGCGTCCTCGACAGCCCTTGTTTAACGAAATAATTTCGACTTTTTCGACAGGCTGCGCACCGCCCATAAGGACAGTGCATTATATATCAGAAATTATTTAAGCAATCCTCCGGTTTCATCATTGCCCAGATCGTTGTTAATGTTTATTGAAGTGGTAATAACATCCTCCGCTTCAAAAGCAACAATTTCAAGTTCAGGTTTTGTATAAATGTTCTTCATAATAATTTTCCTTTCATCAGCCAATTGTAATTCCAGCTGCTGCATCACTCATATTATAAAGTGCTACGCAAAGATCTTTAAGGTCTGCATCATCACAGTTCATTGCCTTGTAAATGTAATTATAAATTGAGTAGCCATTGAACTTCTCGCCAAGTTTTACCGGATCGACATCTGTCTCGGTATAATACAGATCCTTGTTGAGATCATTCTGCTCTGCTCCGTCAAAATATTCACTGTAATACAGACGAAGTTTCGGAATGGATTTCAGAAGCAATGTTGCACCGACAAAACTTTTATCCATTTCATCAGTGGATGCATAAGCATTTAGTTTGTCACAGATATCAGCATAAACATCATCATTATAACTCTTTGCATCAGGTGCGCCGCTGACACCAAAATATTTTGCAGCCTGTGCGCCGTATTCAAGGAAACTGTCTATGAAGCCATCAAGGTTAGGATTATTCGTCTTGACCGCTTCTGTATATTGTGCAAGACAGAATGTTTTGGTTTCTCCGACAGCATTACCATTTGCATCACAGAACTTTGCGGTGATCTCATCATACATATTCTTTGCAGGCATACTGAACGAGAATACATAACAGCCGGAAGAATCCTGGTACACAGGAACTTCAGCCTTCGTTGTGTCATTGAACATAACATATCCGTTTTTAAGAGCATCAGGAATACTATAGTGGAAGTTGATAGTTACAGTACCGTCATAAGATACAGAATAGCCTTTCAGTGATGCAGTTAACGCCGTAATCTTATCATCCAACTCAAAACTATTCAGTGCATTTGTATAAACATCCACAGATGTTTCAGGGACATATATCACATCAGGTTCACAGTTTGAAAATACATATTCGCCGTTGAACTCAGGAACTGAATCGCCCTCAAATGTAAGAGTTGACAGAGATTCACAATTCTCAAATGCACAATCGTTAATAGTAGTAACAGAAGCCGGAATCGTAATATCTGTAACATCACTAAGGCGACTGAAAGCGAAAGCACCAATAGTTTTAAGATTTTCGGTTTCAAACTTGATGCTCTTAATTGGTAAGCCGTAGTAATTCGGCCAATCAGAGTCATAATCATACATTTCGGTGCCGTCGCCATAAATCGTCAGTTCACCTGATGCTTCATCAAATTTATACATGAGGTCATCGCCGCAGGATGCGGAAATCGGACACCATCTTGCATAAAAAGTTGTATCTTCAATAATTTCATTATTGAAATCAATTTGGCTAATAAGATATTGATCATACCAGCCGCAGAATATATATTCGTCCTCACTTGGAGCAGTCGGTTCTTCAATTTTTTCGCCTGATTTAACAGTAATCGGATCAATTGCTGTGCCATGTCCCTGCATATCAAATGTGACAGTTGCCGTTTCTTCCCACTTTGCATAAAGTGTAATATCTTCTGTCAGTGCATTTGAGAAATCAAATTCGTTACCGTCAGTGCAGTCTGCGTCTGTGTACCAGCCGCCAAAGATAAATTCGTCAGCAGTCGGAGCCGTCGGCTTAGTGATTTTCACTTCATCGTCGGTATTTAAGGTAAAATTATCGCCCTTGCCGCCAAGATCAAAGGTTGCAGTTGCCTGACCGATGACTTTCGAGCCTTCCAAAGCCTTCATGCTCTTATAAGCATCAACCTGAGATACAGGAACATAGAATGTCATCGTGTTCCAATCAACATTGTTGCCTGAAAACGCCTCATCATCGATGGTTACGGAATCGGCAGCACCTAACAGGGTGATGGTTTTCAGGTTGCCCCATCCTATGAACGCATTTTTATCGATTTTTGAAACGGATGCAGGAATAATCACGTGTTCGAGGTTTGCCCAGCCAAATGCGTTTTCACCGATTTCAGTAATGAATGAAGGAATCTCCAAATCAGTACCAAGATTTGCGCCGTTGAAAGTAAATCTGCCAATGCTTGTCTGATCCAGTGTTTCCGGGATATAAATTAAAATATTGCTGATACTGATACCCATTAACGCACCGTCACCAAGTGAGGTAATGCCTTTGAGACTGTCTGCTAATCCGTCAAAGCTTGCAACATGGGTACAGTTGGCAAATGCCCATCCGCCGATTTTCGTAACATCCGGTGCCATTGAGATCGATGTCAGCGAAGTAATCGAAGCCCAACCATTATTCTCGTCCTGTGCCATCTGCAACAGACTGTCGGGAATTTCTTTTACACCGTTCGGGATATCCAGCGATTCCAGTTTGGCGCAATATTTGAAAGCGGCATAACCGATTTCAGTGAGCGTTGACGGCAGAGTGATTTTCGTCATCGGGAATTCATAGAAAGCAGCACTGCCAAGCTTTTTCATCTTCGGCGTATTAAATACGACCTCTTTGACTTCATCCTTTTTGTCGCACCATTCGACCGCTGCATCATTTACCCAGCATTCAGGGAATGCTTCGTCATCGCCTGTAATGGTCAGAACTCCGTCGTTGATTTCCCATGTCAGAGTGGAATTTGGAATTGTATTGCCGGCGGCAGGCTTTTCTGTTGTTGTGACAAATTTGCCGTCTTCCGCCGTAATGTAGTAAATAGTTTCTTTATTCGCTGTGCCGCAATTCGTTGCAAAAAACTGTTTTGCATTGTCGGCGGTCAATCCATCAATGTATTTTGAAACGTCTGTATTCTCACCCCAATCGCTGGCAAGCCAAACCGTAATGCCGATGCTTGCGCTGTTTGTAAGAGGTGTGGTTTCAGAAATCTGTAATTTTGCCTGCGCTCCATCGTCAGCTTGCAAATGAATATTACTTTCCTCAATGCCGTCTGACGAATGAGTAGACAGATTTCCATTGATAATAGCAGAGCCGCCAACCGTTATATTGCCAGATGTGCTTGCAAATATGCCGCCGCCATATGTTGCAGAGCTGTTTCCTGTGATGTTTCCGCCGGTAATCGTCAGTGTGCTTTCCTGGATATTATAAATACCGCCGCCATTCTTTTTACTGGTGTTGTCTGAAATATTTCCTCCGTTTATTGTTAATGTACCTCCGTAGTTATAGATACCGCCACCGTAAGAAGAAGTAGTAGTATTTCCAGTGATGCTTCCGTCGCTTATTGTTAATGTACCTCCGTAGTTATTGATACCGCCACCGGAAGAAGAAGAAGTATTTTCAGTGATGCTTCCGCCGCTTATTGTTAATGTACTATTTCCGTAGTTATAGATACCGCCACCGGAAGAAGAAGTATTTCCAGTGATGCTTCCGCCGCTTATTGTTAATGTACTATTTTGGTAGTTATAGATACCGCCGCCATTCGTAACAGAAGAATTTCCAGTGATGCTTCCGCCGCTTATTGTTAATGTACCTTCTTTGTTATAGATACCGCCACCGGCAGAATAAGAAGTAGTATTTCCAGTGATGCTTCCCCCGCTTATTGTTAATGAACTTATGCTGCCATTATTGTAGATACCGCCGCCGTAAGGAGAAGTATTTCCAGTGATGCTTCCGCCGCATATTGTTAATGTACCTTTGTCGTTATAGATACCGCCGCCGGCAGAAGAAGTAGGAGTAGTATTTGAAGAAGTATTTCCAGTGATGCTTCCGCCATTTATTGTTATTGTACCTTCGATGTTATAGATACCGCCGCCGTAAGAAGAAGTATTTCCAGTGATGCTTCCGCCGTTTATTGTTAATGTACCTCTGTAGTTATTGATACCGCCGCCGTTGTTTGAACATTTTCCGCCTGTGATTTTTCCTGTCTGCTTTTCACTTCCATCACATATAGTAAGAGTTCCTTTATTGCGGATAACATAACCATATTCAGTAGCTGTGCTAAGTCCTCTGTCAAGCGTATAGCCGTTAAGGTCAAGAACAATAACCTTACCTTCAGTAACATTGATATAACTATCAGTGTCTGACGCAATTATATCAGCCGTTAAAGTAATCTGTGTTGCTTCTCCGCCAACTGCTTCATTGATTTTCGTCTGCAACTCGTCCCAAAATCCAACTTCTATTGTCTCCGCACTTGCCGTTATTGATACCTGTTTAAAAAACGAAGTATACGGTGTAAGCGGAACAGATGAAGTTACAATTGCAATTGCAAAAATTCCTGCGAGAGTTTTCTTAAAGTATTTTTGTATCATGATTATACCTCCTGTAAACAATACTATATTTTATAGCGGCTTATTGTATGCCTTTTTTACCATATTTTCTATTATACACAATTTTTTTGATAATGTCAACCTTGTTTAGATAGAATTCGCCTAAGAAAAAGCATGAAATATTACTGTTGAAATTTGTGCACTTTTACAAAACGTATAATTCATTGTTCGTAAAACGTTGCGTTCATCGATTTTCGCCTGACTGAATGCTCGGCATAACAATATTGTATATGTTTTTGCCATTTTATGAAAAATGTGTGAAATATACAAAAATGGTTGACATTCGTTTCTGACAATGGTACAATAATAACAGGATAATATTTGCATACTATTCAAGACATTTAAACGCAGAATAATACAATAACAACAAGATACAATTGAAAGGCAGTATGATATTATGACAAGCAATCCTATTATTGATGAACTCAGACACAAACATGAAATATATTCCCTCGAATTTGACGGAACTCACGCTTCGGTAAAAGAAGCAGTTTCATGCTATTCAAAGCTTAAAAAAGTCAGTATTATTGATTATAATGACCTTGAACTGCTTTATTTTCTGTCACTGGGAATATGGAACACAAACGATAATGTAAAAAAGAATTATATCAAAAAAACTCACCTTCTTTATAACGACAAAATAAACCTCGAAAAAACTATTGACGGTTTATGGTGTAAAGGTTCAAAAACGCTTTTCTCACATATTGTTACAAAAGATGAAGCCGCTATGCTGAATACAGACGTTTCGTTCAGAGATTCGGAAATTGCAAGAAATCCTGATGCGGTTCAGCTTTTTATCAATATCTGCATAACTGTTGCCGAGCTTGATGATGATGAACCTATGTATGTCTGCGCTCAGAAAATGCTCAATGACAGAATAAGCAGCGCCGGCATAAATATCGACACAGTTTCAAGAATACTTCACTGTCTGAAGCCTTTTACCTTCCCGATATTAAATAATTCAGAGGTATGCCTGAACTTCTATGAAAGAATTGGTTTGCGTCTTACTGATGTTGATGATATAAAGAAGTACATTTTCAACTGCCGCAAGATAAAAGAGTTCAGGGATGCTAACTTCAAGTTCAAAAACATGAGGGTTTTTGATTCTTTTGCATGGGAGATCATTGCTAAGGAAAAAGCAGCAGAGAAAAATGCTGACGAGGAAAACAGTGCCGAAGAAAGCGACGGCGAAGAAAATGCTGCCGATGAGGAAAACGCTGCCGACGAGATCACTGCCGAGAAAAGCCCTATCAGCAAACTCATTGCTAAAGAAAAAATTTTCAAGCCAATAACCGTACCCGAAAGAAAAACTATAAGAGTCTCAACTCATAAGGCAAAGGCCGCTTTTAATGCTCCTCTGAATCAGATACTGTACGGCCCTCCGGGAACAGGAAAAACCTACAATGTTATCAGATACGCTGTCGGACTTGTGGAAGGAAAAAAGCTTTCAGAAAATGAAAACTATGCCGAAATCAAGGAAAGATACGAACAGTATATCACATCAGGTCAGATAAAGTTCACAACCTTCCATCAGGCATACAGCTACGAAGAATTCGTAGAGGGAATCCGCCCTGTTGTTGTTGACAAATACGGTCATGAAACAAGCGTTGCCCACGCTGACACTACTATTGTTTATCGTGTATTCAACGGCGTTTTCAAATCTCTCTGTGAGACAGCTTCAATGTCTCCTAACAAAAATTATGTCTCGATAATTGATGAGATAAACAGAGGCAATATTTCAAGAATTTTCGGTGAACTTATAACTCTTATTGAAGAATCAAAACGTGGAACGCCCGCTATTCTGCCCTATTCACAGGCACAGTTTGCAGTTCCGTCAAATCTCTATATTCTCGGAACCATGAATACCGCTGACCGTTCCATTGCAATGCTTGACACTGCTCTCCGCAGACGTTTTGACTTTATTGAGATGATGCCTAAGCCTGAACTTCTTGGAAACTGCGGCGGTGTTGACCTGAATGAACTTCTTACTGCCATTAATGAGCGTATAGAATACTATTACGACCGTGAACACGCTATCGGTCATGCATATTTCATGAAGAAAAACGGTTCAATTACAACACTTGACGAACTCAGAAGCGTTTTTGATTCAAAAATCATTCCTCTCCTTCAGGAGTATTTCTTTGATGACTATGAAAAAATCAAGCTTATTTTAAATGATGAAAACAAGTTTATTGAATGCATTTCTCCAAGGTATATAAGACGTTTTGATTCGGGACAGAAACTCTACCGTCTCGGAAATCCGCAGAAATGGAACAAAGAGGACTTCATTAATATTTACAGAATGAATTCATGAGCGAACGGAGCACAAAATGAACAAAATACACATTTCAGTATCAGTCGGTGAACAAATAATTGAACTTACTCCTGAATACAGCGCACATTATGAGATGCTTGATGAATTTGCAGAAAACTGTCAGATGCGCAATAAAATGGCTGTTATCTCTCAACAGGAAAATGATAAAAAATTCATTACGGCAGGCTCTTACTGCGGTTTCATAAAGCTCATTGACGGTTCTGTCATTGAAATTTTTCCGAAATATGATAAGGATAAACAACTTGCGAAAAAGCTTCTGTTCATGGAGTTCTGCAAAAGGTGCGGATTTGAGTTTGATGATAAATTTTTCGATTATGAAACAAGCTTCATGGAAAATATGATCGCTGTTTTTGCCCGTGAGAGCATGAAAATTTTAAAGAGCGGCGTTCTTTCCCAATATACAGCCGTTGAAGAAAATCTGAATACGGTTCAGGGAAAAATTCTCTTTTCCGAAAATAACAGGATCAATCTCCTGCACCGTGAACGAATTTATGTAAGGCATGATATTTTCAGCCCTGACCGTGCAGAAAACCGCCTTTTAAAAGCAGCGGCTTCAAAGCTTATCAAGGTAACAGATAATCCGCATAGTTCTCATCTTCTCAGACAGATTACAGCTTACCTTGATGATGTTAAAAAAAATGTGGATTATACAAACGAGTTTTCAAAATGTGTAAATACAAGAAACACCAAAAAGTACAGCACTGTTTTAAGTATCTGCCGTATGCTGCTTGACAATCATTCCGAAACATATTTTTCAGGTAAATATGTTTCATGCGCTATGCTTTTTGAGAATGTTTCATTTAAACCTGAAACAACAAATTGACTGCAATAATAAGAACAACTCCCCTTTTGATATATATCATTCGGGGAGTTGTTCTTATTTACTTAGGGGCACCTCTAAAAACCCGTTTTGAGTAAGGAAAAGCAGATAGGTACAGTAGATGCAAGAAAAGCCATCGAAGGCGTGCTTTCGCACTACGAGAGGGCTTGACGCAGCAGATGCTGTGCATAGCTGCTTTTTCTCAGAAGG
>JAZUGG010000077.1:0-23176 GCA_045641105.1 Ruminococcus sp.
TGCGCTTGCTTTACTACTTTGTCAGGGGGACGCTGTCCCCCTCATTCACCCCCTGCAAGGGAGATAACATCCCCCTTGACCCCGGAAATGCCGCCTTCGGCGGTTTTTATTATTTAAAAAAAGTAAATGCTGTTGCCGTGCCCTAAATCTAAGGAGGAATTATTATGACACCGGAAAGAAAAGCAGAACTTGCTAAACAGCTCGTTGCAATCATTTTTGAACTCACATCAGCCGGAGAGGTGCCGTCAGATGTGATACCTGTACAGCAGACCAAGAAACCTGTTGAGATGCTCACGCTCAAGCAGAGCTTAGGTATCATACCAGGTTTATCGATGCATACACTTCGCCAGCTTGTTCTCCAGGGCAAGATAAAAAGCGTTAGATGTGGTGCGGGCGTTCGAGGAAAGATTCTCATAGCAAAGAATGAACTTTTAAGCTATTTTGAATCGTGAAATAACATGGCCTGCCGGAAGGCAGGTCATATTTTATTAGGAGAGAAATATATGGCTACTATTAAAAAACGCGGCGACAGCTACTCCATAAGAGTGAGCTGTGGCTATAACAGCAAAGGCAAACAGATGATACAGTCCATGACCTGGAAGCCCGAAGACGGGATGACCACGAAACAGATCGAGAAAGAGGTCAACAGGCAGGCTGTCATGTTTGAGGAAGCCTGCAACAAGGGCTATCAGAGCAAGGCGATAAAGTTCGAGGTGTTTGCCGAGCAGTGGTTTGAGGAGTATGCAAAGCCGAACCTCAGAAACACTACATACGAGCGGATGCTTCAGCTCAGGGGCAGGATATATCCTGCACTTGGTCACATGAGAATGGACAAGATAACTCCAAGGCAGATACAGGCATTCGTCAATTCTCTTTCAAGAGAGGGAGCGAATGAACGAACAGGAAAGCCTCTTGCACCAAAGACCATAAGGCATAACCTGAGCTTCGTGTCCGATGTTTTTAGCTATGCCGTGAAAATGGGTGTGGTGAACGACAATCCATGCACAAAGGTAACGTTGCCGAAGAACGATCAGACAGAGAAGAAGATATACACCCCCGAACAGGTACAGAGATTTCTCACACTGCTGAACAATGAGCCACTGAAGTATCGTACATTCTTCAATCTGATGATATTCAGCGGTTTCCGCCGTGGTGAGATGTTAGGACTTGAATGGAAAGATGTGGACTTCGAGAACAATATCATCAGTGTCCGCAGAACAAGCAACTACACGGGCAGAAAGGGAACGTACACCGACACAACCAAGACAAAGAAGTCGCAGAGAACACTGAAATTCCCACAGGAGATAATGGATATGCTCCGTGAATATAAGGACGAACAGGATATGCAGGCTCTCAAATGCGGTGACAAGTGGGTTGAGACCGACAGGCTATACACAAAGTGGAACGGACTGCCCATGCAGAACGGCACACCTTATTTCTGGCTCGGTGAATTCTGTGAGAAGCACGACCTTCCGTTCTATGGCTTACATAGTTTCAGACACTTGTTCGCTTCACTTCTCGTCAATCAGGGTGTGGATATAGTGACAGTCTCGGGAGCATTAGGACACTCGACAGTTTCTACAACAAGTAATATTTATTGTCATATGTTGGAAGAAGCACAGGCGAAAGTCTCCGAAGCAGTCAGTGCAGCACTTGATTTTTCAGGCAATAAAAAGGAGCCGGGAGGTGAATAACCTCCGGCTCTGAAAACGACGTTTTTTGAAATAAAGAACAAACAAAGAACAAATTGCATTTTCGCATAAAAAGCAAAGCTCGGAAACGGCGACATTACGCTGTTTCCGAGACTTGTCAAAAGTGACCCGTACGGGAATTGAACCCATGATTCCGCCGTGAAAGGGCGATGTCTTAACCTCTTGACCAACGGGCCTTAAATGGTAGCGGCAGTAGGATTCGAACCAACGACCAATCGGGTATGAACCGAGTACTCTAGCCAACTGAGCTATGCCGCCATTTCTTGTCGTCGTGAGTAATCCCCTGCGACTTAAATATTATATACCGAAAACAAGAAAATGTCAATAGCATTTTTTCAAATTCGGCGTATGAGACAAAATTATAAACTAATGTTTGATTCTGATACTGCATTTTGCAAGATATCATATACATGATGAGCAATTTTCAGAAAATTTCCGCCGTTATGTCACACATCAGACCGATAAACAGACTAATATATTGAGAGCAATACACCGAGGTGATGGAATGAAGCAAAACGAATATTACAGCAAATTATTTGACCAATATTACAGCTATGTCTATGCGATAGTATACAACAGGCTGAGAAGCTGTGCCGAAAAAGAGGATATCGAGGACTGTGTAAGCGAGGTATTTGTTGCCCTGTTCCGTTTTCTGGGCAGCGGAAAAAAGTGTGACAGCATGAAAAATCTGATATCAGGTATTGCAAAACATAAATCAGCCGATATGTTCAGCGCCGTCACAAGTCATAATCACAGAACATACACGCTCAATGACGAACATATTGAAGATATCCCTGACGAATCCGATATTGAATCCGACACCGAACGCCATGAGATACAGCGGCTTGTCTTTCAGAACATTCTGTCACTCGGCGAGCCTGATGCATCAATAATCATGCAGAGTTTCTACTATAACAAAACTTCAAAGGAAATTGCGGAAATGCTCGGTATGAAGGCATCTGCTGTGAGGAAAAGGCAGAGCCGTGCGCTGAAAAAGCTGAAAGAAAAACTTTCAATCGAGGAGGATATGCTATGAAAGAATTTGACCTGAAAATACTGGAAAATGCCGATGATGAACTTCTGGAAGATATTTCGGAATACTGCCGTGAAACATCATCTGCCGACAGGGTTCGCAGACTGACTGCAAAGAAATACAGCGGCGCAGAAACAGACTTATCATATGAAATCGGCATGGCTGAAAAATATCACAGACCAATATGGCACAGGGTTCTGTCATATGCGTCTGTACTTCTCCTGACTATGGGCATTTGTGCAGGCGGTGTGCTGATTTTCAGGCATACACAAAATGCACCTGATGATTCTCTTGATGAAGTGACCGAAATCACATCCGGAACGGCTGAACCCACGACCGAAACAATTACGGAATCCGTGCCCGAAGAAAAGCAGTACATTGAGCTTGAACTTTATGAGGATATTCCCGTTCTGCAATATGACCTTGACCTTTTCGATGAGGAAAATGACGGATTTGTTGCGGTTCAGGACTTATACAGCAGAAAAGGCGTTGACCGCAGATACTACATGGACAGGTTTCTCACGTCCGATGCCGAAAATCTTTCGGATATCACAAACAAAAGCTATATCCGCCACATGATGCTGAACAGCGTTGACTATTTTGATGAGGCGGCAGGCAAAGGCTGGTTTGAGGAAACGCAGGTGGAATTTAAAACAAATCTGTTAGAGCAGACTGCATCCGAGGAGATGTACTATAACGGCGAACTGACCGAAGAACATGAATATTATCCCGATATGCCGCCGAAAAAGGATGACAGAGGGAACATAATATACAGTTATCAGCCTGATACGGTCATCCGATATCCTGTTGACAATTACAGGATTTATATATACGGCGGAGAAAATCACTCTAATTTCAGAACGGACTGGACAAATCTGCCAATGGCATCAGGTACGCTTTTTCCGCAGGATATAGCGCTCTCACGGCTTGCTGATTTTGATGCATGGGACATTGTCGGCACGGAAGAAATGCTTGGAAGGAACTGCGCCGTCATCAAGGGTACTTACCAGTCAGATGAGTTTACTGTTTATACTGATATTGAGACAGGCATCATGCTTAAATGTGAGGAGATACGTCCTGACGGAACACAGAGGATAAACTGCGGACTTTATGATCTTGATGTTATTGTGCATGAGGATTGATTATTCCGTCGGTCTGCGCTGCCGAGGGCGGCATCCCCTACAATACAATATACCGAAAAAAATCCCCTCGGAACACAGCGTTTCGTGGGGATTTATTCATGAAATTCATTATTTTCATCATTTGCAAGTATGCGCTTTATCTGATTTCTTTCTCTGCGTTTCTTGGCATTTGCACCGTTCACAAGCATGACTATCAGCAGAACAAGCAGCATCGGTGCAGCCACTATCGGAGTTACGATAAATGCCGAAATATAGAACGCCTCGTTTGCAACATATGACTTTTTCTCCTCGGCACTGCCAACTCTCTCTCCACGTATCAGCAGACGATGAGTATTTATGCCGTATGGCGTACACGTAAACAGCGTACAGTAATCCTTGCCTTTTGCAATTTGCAAATCATCTACCTGATTAGGACGGACTGTCTTTATCTGGTCTATCTGATAGGTATACACCTCATTGAGGACTGTGATATAGAACGTATCGCCTATTTCAAGCTTATCAAGGTCAGAAAACAGCTTTGCGCTCGGCAGTCCGCGATGTCCCGAAATTACAGCGTGAGTATTTTCTCCGCCGACAGGCAGGCTTGAACCCTGCAAATGACCTGCGGCTATCTGGAGAACGTCATCATCTACGGTATGATATATCGGGAGTTCGACTTTTATCTTATCTATCGAAACATAGCCCATAATGCTTGTTCCGTCGATATTCAGTGCCTCGAAGTAGCCGTTCACGAGATTGGGCTTATAGAAAGCGTCCTCGGTTGCGGCGAGCCGTTTGTTATATTCACGGGCATCAGCCAGAACTTTTCTCATTTTCTCTGCCGAAATGCTTTCCATATTCTGATTATAGCTTGCGATAAGCTTGGACTGGTGCTTTGAGTTGATGTATGCGCTTATAGAGGGATAGAGCAGCAGACCTATGCCTATAAGCAATGTAATAACAAGTATTATATTGACAGCATTCTTTTTTTTCTTCATCTGCCGTTTCCCTTTCCACAAGATTTATGCAGTGGGAGAAATATATCCCCCACTGCATTACAGTCAATTATAATTCAATTTAAAATATCAGAACTTAAATTATTCAACTGCGTTTGCTGTTCTCTTTTTAGTGATTATGAATATTGCTGATGCTGAAACGAGGATACCGCCGACTACGTAGAATATAGTAGTACCTATGCCGCCTGTTGTCGGGAGAGTTGTTCCCTTCTGGTTTTTAACATTAAGTGTGTAAACGCCGTCAGCTGAAGCCTTGATATCTGTTGAAGAATCAGTCCATGTCGGAGCATCTGTCTTGGCAGGATCAACTGTACCCTTTACTGTAACAGTTATAGCGTCTTTAAGGATATTATAGCCTGTAGGTGCCTTGGCTTCATAAATTGTATATGTACCGTTGTCAAAGCCTGCAAATACGAGAGTACCGCTTGCGTCAACTGAACCTACGATATTTCCGTTGCCGTCAGCTGATGTATCTGTATAAGTTACGGTTTTTGCATATTTTTTGCCTGTATAGCCGGTTGGCATTGTTGTTGTATATGTACCGTCCTCAAGGAGGTAATATGTGCCGTCAGTACTTTCTGTAAATGTAGCTGAACTTACGAGAGCCTTCTTTGATGCCATATTGACAATTTTGAAATCAGCGCCTGTAAGCTGTACGCCGTTTTCGTCAGTTTTGTTTATCTTGATTGATGCAAGATAAGTTTTGGTTGTATCGTCAGGTGTAGTGGATACATACGGATTTTCGCCTGTTTTTGTACCGCCTGTGCCGCCTTCATCTCCGCCGTACTCACCGGGGATATCCTTATCATTTCCTGAACCGGGGCCGTCTGTACCGCCGCCCTTGTCTTTATCATCAGAAGTCGGATCTGTCGGATCGCCCGGATTTGTAGGATCTTTTCCTTCATCCGTACTATTTCCGTCGCCTCTGCCGGTGAAGTTCGGATCGTTTGAATATGTCAGATTAGCCGTATTCGGGTTGCCGGTTGCAGTAAGATCAGCGTCCTCATCAACAGTTGCCTTGTATGTAACAACGATATCGTCGCCGGCTGATGCTTTCCAGTCAATGAAGTCTCTGAAAACGATTTTCAGTGCGGTTTCGCCTGTGGTGCTGTCTACTGTAGGATATACACTGTAATTAGGTGTTGCATCACCGATCTTTATTGTTACGCCTGTTGTGGAATCATATGTGAAGCCCTTTGAAAGCTTATCATCAATGACAAAATAATACTTTGAATAGCCTGTCATATCAGGAACTTTTGATTTAAGCTTGAATTCAACAGCCTCGCCAAGACTTGCAATATTGGATTTAACGTCGCTTGTACCCTCAACAATATACTTCTGGAGAGTCGGCTTTACGATCTTGGCATCTATCTCTGCCTGACCTGCAACTTTAAGCAGATAGCGTGACTTTATCACATTAGCTGTAGTTGTTGCGCCGTTTACGGTTTCATCTGCAACGAGATAATAGCCGTCAGTAATAGTTCCGCTGTTGGTATATCCGTCAGTGCCCTTGGTAAAGCCTACTGTTATATCCTTAGCATCTGCATCCTTAGTTATAAGGTTATCAGAAATTATCTTAGCAAGCTTAACAGCCATTTCGCTGTCATTTTCAAATTTGCTTATGACCTTTGCAAAATCTGTTGCTGTTGAAACAGTGCTGAAAAGATTTACTGTATCCTTGACGAATGTGTCATCTGCCTTTAAAGCATCGAGTAAGCCTGAACTGTCGATATTTGCGCCCCAGTCAACATCGGAAAGCGTAGAATCGGAAAGTGTGCCTTTAAGTATCTGATATCCTTTAAAAATATGTGTTCCTGTATCGTCTGTCGGAACAGTGATTTTTATGCTTGTAGCCGCATAAGAAGCAAGAGGTGCTGCGAGTGAAAGTGAGAGTGAAAGTGCCATTGCTCCTGAAAGCATCATAGCTGTTAATTTTTTAGTATTTTTCATAAATAGATCCTCCGTTTCGTATTAATTATGATTGGATTATGTGTCGAAAACGCTGTAAATCGGGACTTACATCATTCTGCCCTCCTTTCACGTCTTGCAACACAGTATCCGCTCAATAAGCTGATAAGAATAAGGAACGTTCCGCCGAAAACTATGCGTTTTGTTCCGATGCCGCCTGTTGAAGGCAGTTCATACATATTCGCTGTGTTTTTGATTATGATCGGGGTATCTGCTGTATTTGATGAAACATTATTGTTTTCATAGCTGACAAGGTATCTCGGATCATCTGTAGTCTCGGTGACTTTATAGACATAAGTCCTGCCTGAAACTTCATGAAGGTCATCCGTATCCCATTTCATAGACCAGCCGTTGGCTTCATTCAGTGTGAAAGAACCAGCTACTGTTTCATCATCTTCATCTATAAGGACAGGCTTTGCAATTGCTGTGTCCTCAAAGAAAGTTATTGGTATATCAGGTAACGGTGAAACCACGATATTGCCGTTACTGTCAACATCTATGCTGTCATATCCGCCGTCAACTGCGAAGAAATCACCGAAATAGAAAGTACCGCCGTCTGTGTTGGTTTTGATAATAACTCCCATATCCTTTGATGTATCATATTCAGGCATCTCAAAGTCGGTATCATATAAATGTATCCATTTCCAGACATAGTCATTTTCTTTAGATTTATATGAAGCAGATGAAATCGGTTTAGTCTGGCTTGAACCTTTTTTATCGGTATAGGATAAAAAGAACTCATAGTTTCTGCCTTTTCTTGATATAACATAAATGCTGAAACCATATTTTGAACCGGCTTGGAATTTACTTGGATCAAGTTTATAATATGCGCCGTCGTCATTGCCGCTTTTACCAACTTTCATTGCAGCACCCTTATCTCCTGCCGAAGAATCGTCTTTGCTGATAGCATCAAGCCATGTAATTGAGCCCCCCTTTGCTGTCCAGCCTGCACATTTATCTGCAAGACCGCTGTGTGCAAGGCACTCAAATCCCGAAACATTATCATATTTCAGGTCAACAACAGCGCCGTCCTTGATTTCCGAAGCTTCAAAAACTCCGTCAGCCTCAGAAACCTTACAGTTCGTACCGTCAGCAGATATCAGCTCTGCATCATCAGGCACATCAGGTGTAAATTCGATACTGCCGCCCTCATAAGCCGCCGATGACTTTTTGGAACTTATGACTTTGCCGTTACTGTCACACAGATTTACGGTAATATCTGCCGCATCGGGATTGCCGTATTCATAATAATGTCTTTCAAGCTTTGCCGTTATGGAATCAGGATGAGAAGTAAGTTCATCTCCTGATGAATCGAGCCACATCTTTCTGACATTTATCTCGACCTGACTTGTTGAGACATTACTGATAAGATACTGCACTGTACCGTCACCTAACGTGCTGGTGCTGTAAGTCGGAACATAGCCGTTCGGAATGCTTACTTCCTCAACGCTGTAGGAATACTTATGCTCACCGTAACGGGTAACGAGATTGTCGAAAGCCATTGTCCAGCTATTATCGTTATTGAGAACGAATGTCTTTCTGCCGTTTATTACCATATAATTCTTTACATTGTTCTCGTCTGTACGGATTATCCTGAACAATATCTTATCGCCGCTGTGGTTCTGTGTCGCCGAGTCGCTCCACTGTTTTTTCACCTTGATGTCGATATATTCCTCGCCGACCTTATTGACAAAATCATAGTTTAGAAGTTTTTCAAGCTTCTGAGCAGTTGAAGAAACATCATGTATTCCGCTTCCCCACGGAAGTTCAGTATCTTCTCCGTTTATTAAAACATCAGAATAATCAGAAGAATCGACTTCCAGTTCCTTGACATAATAGTATCTGTCCTTGTCAAGACCGTGGAAAGAAACGCTTTCGTTAGGATTTACGGTAAAGATACCGTCATCACCAAGCTTAATATAATTTCCTTTATATTCATATGAACCTGTATAAAGCTCATCATCATCTGATGCTGCATCTGACTTTGAATAAAGCTGAAATGAATATGTCTGATTGTCATATTCAGAAGTATAATTTGTTCCTTTATCAACCTTTTTTGAGACGTTGATAGTCTGTATTGTAGGAAGATTGAACTTCATGTAAAGGTTTGAGTTACAGCCGCCACGTTCAAGATAGAACATCTTGATATGGTGTTCTGCTGTTGGATCCCATGTTCCTCCGGCAGCTTCAAATGCTTTGGAGATCGTGCTTGTAGTCATTACAGCCGTTTGCTTATCTCCGCCTGACTGATATTCGACCTTATTCTGTGAGAAGTTTATTGAACCTTTCAGAGGTCTGTGAACACCGCCGACATCAAGAACAAGTACGTCATCAACGAATATCCACATATCATCATCGCCGCTGTACTCAAATATAACATCTTTGCCCATGTAGTTATATTCTTCTCCGGGATCTGCGTTAGGATCATACGGTATCTCGAAATCAGCTTCAAGCGTCATTCCGAAATGGTGACTGTACTGCTTTCCTGCAACGTTAGGATTTGTTTTAGTTGGATCATACTCGTTGAACGGGAAAAATCCTATCGGCATCGGATCTTTTTCATCAGTATATGTACCTCCGCCCGGCTTGGGATCTCCTTTATTGTGGTGAGTATCGCTTATGATACCGTATGTCTTGTTGTATACAATAAAGTCCATCGGTTCTTCCTGTTCAGTGTCAAAATATACATAATTCTTGTCACTGTTATAGAAGTAGTAACCGTCTGAATCCTTCTGGAGAAGATTTCCGACATCCGGATAAACTACCTTTGCGTCCTCATCTGTTATCGGTTTAAGATCAAACAGGTAGTCAAGAGAATGATTTGAACCAACTATTGTAGGATAGCCGTCTTTAAGTGTCTTGTTTACAATGCCAAGAACAGGTGCATATCCACTGTTTTGTGCAAAATTGTTTTTTCCTGAACCGGAATCACCGCCTTGTCCGAGGAAAAGGATATCATCATTAACATTTCTTCCTTTATTGATTCCTTTATAGACCAGATTATTTGTATTGTTATTTCTGATACAATTGCTTTCTACGTCAATAGCTTCATTGCCGTAATCAAAGAAATTGATAACGATACCGTCTTTACGTGTATCAGGCAGTCCTGTAAGCGGAGTAAGAGGCTCGTCGCTTGTCTCACCCTGAAGCTGAATCATTTCAGGCGAAATTCCCATTTCAGACAGATCAGCATCAACGATTTCCTCATCATCTGAAAGAGTTTCATCACCGTCAGTATTTTCAGCATCATCGCTCATTTTCATGAGTTTATCATTGTCAGCACCGACAATTTCAGCGCCTATCGCTTCTGCATCGCCGATAGGTTCTTCGGGTTCTGCTGATATTTTGTCCGACTGTTCGTCCATATAGCATTCAGCCGTATGGATATGTTCAGGAAGTACACAGGTAAGCTGATGTTCATAGCATTCAGCGGTGTGAGTATGTTCCTCTGATTCTTCAAGTCCGCATATCAGCACATCGGAATAACATTCATCGGTATGTGAATGAAGCGCCATGCCGCACAGTTCTTCGTTTACCATGGTTATGCCTGTGCCGTGCAGTGACCATACGACCGTTGACGAAACAACGAGAGAAAGTACAAGCATAATTGAAAGGGCACGCCGTCGCTTCTTAGTCTGCTGTTTTAATTTTTCCCAGAAAACATCGATATAGTTCTTCATTCAATTCTCATCCCTTTGCTGTAGATTCGATCTGCTCAAAAGGCCATACTCTGAACATAACGTGTCCGATTATCTGGTCTGTGCTTACACAGCCGATAGCTTCGCTTCTGCTGTCTACGGAGATATCTCTGTAGTCACCGAGAATAAACACCTTATTTTCAGGTACTTCATATGGAAACTCAATTTCGCAGATTCCGAGACTTTTTTCTTTTACGTATGGTTCGTCTAAAAGTTTATCATTTACAAATACATTGCCGCTTTCATCAATGGAAATACTGTCACCGGGCATACCGATGATACGTTTCAGAAGGAGTTTGTTCTGCCAGGATATGCAGCAAAGTTCGCCGTATTTACATTTGTCCGATTTCATCAGCACGATTATATCGCCGTCATTGAGACTTGGTTCCATACTGTTGCCTGAAACCTGAATAACAGGGAACAGTATCGTTGATATAAGAACAGCGACTGCGGCAACAACGGTGAGTATAGCTATCGTACTGAGTAGGGTTTTCTTGAAAATTTTCTTGTATTTTATGCTTTTCAGTTCATTTTCAACCTGTTCTATAGAAGGTATCTGAACCGTACTCTGAGTGTTTTCTTCCATAATTAATATTCAGCTTTCTTTTAGTATGCTTTGACGGCGGAAAATGCAGTTCATGCCCTTCATCATTCTGAGCATCGGGCTGAGGAGCGATACATTCGGCTTCCCTTCTTGCATTTTCCAGAAGTTCCGCTGCTTTCCGCTCATTTTCTGAGCAGAAAGCCTTAACTTCGCTAAGATATTTTTCCGACGATGTCAATGTCTCACTGAGAACAGCGTTCAGCTTTTCGACAGCTTCCGTGACCGACATTGATTCGCATATTTTCATATCCCTGAGCTGTATTTCATTTTTCAGTCTGTTTATTTCGCTGTTAAGTGCCTGTTCACGCTTCTGAAACTCATATATGATTTCCAGAAGCTCGCTGCGTTTCAATCGCCTGAACTCTTTATCGGTCATGATTCTGCTCCTTATTTTACAAATGTTATAAGATTTCAATATTTCTACTATTTGTATATTAGTCTATGACTATATCAAATTTTTTAGATTCTGTCATATGTTTATTATATCCGTATATTTACCATTTGTCAATGAAATACTATATTATTTACCAAATTTAACCTACTTTTGTTAAACGTGCTATAGCCTTCATATTGCTTTTTGTACATTATTCTTGCCGTTTTTTGTCTGTATTAAACAGTTTGTTGCATACCACGCATTATATACAGTTTGTAATATATTTAAAAATAAAACGGAGCATTAATTTTCTGTGAATGTTTTGTTGACGGCAGAGCATGACAGCGGCATCTTCTTTTTTATGTATAAACGCAGAAACCGCCGCATAAGCTGTAAAGACAACAACCACTGAAAGGGTGAGAATATGGGACTTACAGAAAAAGAGGCGGCTGAAAAACTGAAAGCCGAAGGTGAAAATGTTATCGGTGAAAGCCGCAGACCAAGCGCTGCCGGTATTTTTTTCGGGCAGTTCAGAGATGTTATGGTGATGATACTTCTTGCTGCATCGGCAGTTTCCGTCTTACTTGGCGAAATTTCCGATGCCGTCACCATTATACTTATCGTTCTGCTTGATGCAGTTCTGGGCTTTGTGCAGGAATACCGCACCGAACATACACTTGAAGCGCTCAGGGCTATGACTGCTCCGACTGCAAAATGCCGCCGTGACGGTAAACTGCGTGTTATTGATGCATCTCTGCTCGTAACAGGCGATGTCATTGAACTTGAATCAGGCGACAGGATACCTGCGGACGGTGCAATTGTTAATTCAGCCGCCTTCTTTGCCGATGAGTCACTCCTCACAGGTGAATCGGTGGCTGCTGCCAAATCCGCAGGCGATGCCGATGACAGGGACAATTCCCCGAATAAGCCGAATATAGTCTACTGCGGCACGTCTGCCGTCAAGGGAAGCTGTACCGCAGTCGTCATCGCCACGGGCAAAAATACCCAGATGGGTAAAATTTCCGAAATGCTCTCCGATATTGACAAGGAGCTTACTCCACTCCAGAAGCGTCTCGCAGAACTTGGCAAGGTCATTGCGTTCATCTGCCTTTTTGTCTGCATTGCAGTTTTCGGGGCAGGCGTACTCCGTGGCGAAAATGTTTTTGAGATGCTCATGACAGGAATAACTATCGCCATTGCCGCAATCCCCGAAGGTCTGCCTGCAACCGTGACTATCGCCCTTGCGCTTGCGGTAAGGCGTATGCTGAAGCAGAATGCCCTTGTCAATAAGCTCCACAGCATTGAAACTCTCGGCTGTACGTCCGTGATATGCACCGATAAAACGGGCACTGTCACCGAAAATAAAATGACCGTGACCGAGATACATACCGTCGGAAACAGCTATTTTTTCAGCGGCATGGGCTACCGCATAAACGGCTCTGTCAGCAAAGGCACAGACAATACACCGATAAATCCACGCTACGAAAAGCCGCTTTGTAAGACTGTGAAATGCGGTGTCATATGCTCTACTGCCGAAATATCCGCCGATATACAGCCAAAATCAAGAAAGCGTGGCACTCTGACAGGCGGCGGAGAATGGAAGGTCACAGGAGATCCTACCGAAGCGGCGCTCCTTGTTGCGGCGGCTAAGTCGGGCATTACCCGTGAATCGCTGAACTACCGAAAAACAGCCGAATTCCCCTTTGACAGCGAATCACGCTACATGGCTGTTCACTGCATTGAAGGCAGTGAGGGACGCACATATTATAAAGGTGCGGCAGAGGTCATTCTGCCACGCTGTTCGCAGTATACCGGAACAAACGGCGAAATTATGCCCATGAGTACAGCAGTTCGCCGTGAACTTGAATCCCATACCGAGGAGATGTCCGACAATGCTCTCAGAGTGCTTGCGCTTGCCTACTGCACGTCGGATAAGCTTGATGCAGAGCGTGGAAATCTCGTATTTCTGGGACTTTCGGGCATGACCGATCCTCCCCGTGAGGAGGCAAAGACTGCCATACGAAAATGCGCCTCCGCCTCTGTAAGAACCGTCATGATAACAGGCGACCATAAAAAAACAGCCGCCGCTGTTGCGAAAAAAGCGGGACTGCTTAAAGGCGGAAAAGTCATGACAGGCGCAGAACTTGACCGCATATCCGATGATGAACTTGACCGAATTATCGGCAATTATACTGTTTTTGCACGTACAGAGCCTGTCCACAAGCTGAGAATCGTCCGAAGCTTTAAGCGGCGTGGCGAGATAGTCACCATGACAGGCGACGGCGTAAATGATGCACCTGCAATAAAAGAGGCAGATGTCGGCGTAGCTATGGGCATGACGGGCACTGATGTCACAAAACAGGCGGCTGATGTGATACTCCTTGACGACAACCTTGCCACACTCGTCAGCGCAGTTGAACAGGGACGATGCGTTTATGCCAATATACGGAAGTTTGTGCGCTATCTGCTGTCCTGCAACATAGGCGAGGTGCTGACAATGTTCCTCGGTATCGTACTTGGTATGCCGATTATTTTACTGCCTGTACAGATTCTTCTCGTCAACCTTGTGACAGACGGTCTGCCTGCAATTGCCCTCGGCATGGAACAGCCCGAAGCCGATATAATGCAGAAACCGCCCAGAAAATCCACGGAAGGCTTCTTTTCGGGCGGTCTTATGAGCAAAATATTATTCAGGGGCATATTCATCGGTCTGTCAACGCTTGCATCATTCAGCACTGTTCTGCATTTCGGCGGCAGTATCGAGGCTTGCCGCACCTGTGCGCTGATAACTCTTGTCATGTCACAGCTTATCCACGTTTTCGAGTGCCGTTCAGAGACAAAGTCGCTTTTCAGAATGAATCCGTTCGGCAATATGAAGCTGTTTTTCGCTGTTTTCATATCATTTGCGGCACTTGCGGCGGCAGTTGCAGTTCCCCAGTTACAGGTAGTTTTCGAGACAGTTCTCCCGACTGCACAGCAATTGCTTATCGCTCTGATATTCAGCATAGCCGTGCCGCTGTTATCATCTTTAAGCCGCTGATATGTAAGCATATTCAATGTTTTTGTAGGGGACGGCGTTCTCGACGTCCCGCCGAAGGGCGCATTTTGCGTGCCATTTATCACAGCAAAAAAAATGCGGCACAAACGTGCCGCTTTTAGATATCATACAAATGACAGAAATAAAGTAAAAATAGTATTTGTTAGGTGAGGTTGTTATAGTTACATCAGGTGTGTCTGAATAATCAGTCTGCACCTTTAGCGTCTATACATTGTTATGATTTCCACAACACCTGTATTATAACACCATTCAAATGAAAAATAAACAAATATCGAGTGAACTGTATCTATTTGAGAGTGAATGGTCAAAAATGGTCATTTTTTTCTGTGAACGGCATTATTTTTGTTTAGAAAATCATCTGAATTCTTTGCCGCAGTACACAGACACATAGTCACAACGCCGACCGTTCCTCCGAACATAGAACCGAATATAAAATAAAGCATATCATCACCTCAGACATATTATGCCCGATTTGGGTGATTTGTTTCACTCAGCCGATAAGCATTTGTGCGCCCCATATTATCAGCAAATGTGCCGGATAGAAGATATAGAAGAACCACTTTGAAAAAGTCGGGTGACTTCCCTTTTTGCCGTTGCAGCACATGGTCACGATAAAGAATGAAAGCTCCATGAAGAATATCATGAACAATGCATATATCGGACGGATTCCGCCTGCAATGAACTGTATCGCCGTCATTGCCGTTATCATCACAGTGAACCATATAAAGCGTATTTTCGGCTTTTCACGGAAGATGTGGTATCCGAGGATAATGGGTATACCGAAACCCAGCCACTCTATGCCGAGAACCGCTGTCAGGGCATCGAGGAGTATCACCGCACCGATTTTCAAAGGCATCTTCCATTTGCTTTCCCAGACGATAATTGCCATAAGTCCGAGGAACAGCGTGAAGAATATGTTAAACTCATCAGGAAACTCCGAAAACTTCATTTTGTTTGCAAGCATGAACGGGATCTGCGTAATGCAGGCAAAAATGAACAGCCGCAGTGCATATTTTTTCCGTGAGCGGGTATACTTATAGCCGTCCGCTATGAATGAGAAGAATATAGGTGGCGCAATTAATGCCGATGCCGCAAGAAAGTTTATTATCAGCGGCTTATCACTGAGATTTTCGCCGAATATATAGCTGACGAAATGGCCGATAAACATGGGGATAATTGCAATATATTTTATCATGTCACGGTTCAGGACTTTTAGTTTGCCGGTTTGTTCGTTCAATTATCTCCCTCCTGAATATATTATACCACAAAACAAGCATTAATTTGTCAACAAATTATGAATTTTCGCTATTTTTCTTGTGCAATATGTCACAAAGTTTTTTTCTGTGCTTTGTGCTTTACTTAATATCAGGGTAAATTCCGAGCATATCGCAGATATCTTCCTTTGAACGGTAGCCGAGTTCCTGTTTATGGATAACGCCGTCCTTTACCACAACGAGGAGAGGAATGCTCTCAACTCTGAAAGCGGCGGCGAGTTCGGGCTGTTCATCAACATTGACCTTGCCGACTTTAACCTGACCGTCAAGTTCCTCTGCAAGCTCAGCGACTACAGGCGACAGCATCATGCACGGGCCGCACCAGCCTGCCCAGAAGTCGAGGAGAACGGGCATACCCTTGTAGTTTCTCACTTCATCGTCAAAATTTTTTTTTGTAATATTTATTTCAGCCATGATAATACCTCCGGTTTTGCGTTTGGCAAATTTTTATATATCTATTATATCACAAAATATGGTCAGATAAAAGCGGCAAATGCAACAAATTTCAAGGAAAATATTTATTTATATTAAGTTATTACTTATTACTATTTAGTATTTTGCGGTATATTCACCATGCAGGGCATTTGCCTGTTCTTCGTAGTAGGGGAGGGGGAGAGAGGGTAAAACTGCAACAGGAGAGGAGGTATATCCCCCACTCCCCTTGTTGAATCTGACATATAGGCAGAAGTATGAGCATTTGCAATATCAAAAGGTAAAGTGTATATTCATAGTTATATATAACAAAAACTTTTCGCAAGTGGTTATACAATTTTTCGTCAAAAAGTCCACCAAATCCGCAAAAAATGAGTTGTCAAAATGTTCATAATGTGGTAACATATTAATCACAGGATACAACTCTCTGAACTGTTCTGAATACCCTCTCATCTCTTTCAGAACAAAGTAATGAAATCCAGTTCTATTTGAATCATCCTCGAAATCGGGTACTGTTGACAGCACCCGATTTTCATTTTATAATGACATTTTATTATAGGGCACCTCTTGGGCAAAAGAGAGAGGGAACGAGAAAACTGGTACAAAATCCGACATTTCCCTCTCCCTTTTTTCCGGACGTTTTCCCTCTCCGGACTCTCCCTTTGCATAACCGGAAGAAGTACAAATCGGTCTTGCAGAAAAATCCTCATAGAACAAAATTTTAGGGCAGCACAGCTACGCAAATTCGCAATTCAAGAAAAAATTATTGAAAAACAATAATTTACTATTGACAAATAATGTTTTTCGTGCTATACTATAATTACCAAACATAAAGGAGCTCAATTTTATGTGGAACAAAAACAAATCACTCTTTCTGTCCAGAACCCTGACCTGCATCGGCGCAGTCATCACTCTGGTCGTCATGGTCATTGCGCCCGAAATAGCCGAATGGTATGATACATTCATCGAACCGTGCGGTCTTATCAAGGGCTCTATCATGGTGCCTTTTTCCCTTACTATCTACTTCTGCGGCGTTATGATAGTTGCTATCACCGTGTCACTCTACCGACTTCTTACCAATATCAAGGACGACAGAGTTTTCGTCAAGGACAATATCAAATGCCTCAGACGAATCTCATGGGAATGTATGTTTGCCGGTATTGCCCTCGGAATTTTTACTCTCTGGAGATATGCTTTCGTCGGCTTTACCTTCGTCTTTATCTTTATGGGACTTATAATGCGTGTTCTCAAAAATGTCTTTGAAAAAGCCGTTGAGATAAAGTCGGAAAACGACTTTACTATCTGAACGGAGGTGCTGTATGCCTATAATTGTAAATCTCGATGTCATGATGGCAAAGCGTAAAGTATCATCAATGGATCTTGCAGAACGTGTCGGAATCACAAGTGCAAACCTTTCTATCCTCAAAACAGGCAAGGCAAAGGCTGTAAGATTTTCAACACTGGAAAAAATCTGCGAGGAACTCGACTGCCAGCCCGGTGATATTCTGGAATTCAGAAAAGAGCAGACCTGACAGGTAAGTAATTGTACTGAACCTGTCCCACGGAGGTTTAGTCTTTATGAATGAAACAACAGAAAATATCCCGCAGAATAATGCGGAAAATGCAAATGCACAGAATCAGGTACCGCCTCAGAACGGCGAAAATATATCATATAACGGAATGTCCCATCCATATTTTCAGGGTGCTTATCCTCAGTCATCGGCAAGCTGGACAAATTCGCCTCAGATGACAAGCGGATTTGTTTCGTCATACTATACTGCGGAAAAAACAGTGCCGAAATATCAGAAAGGCGAATGCATTCTTGCGCTCACAGTTGCTCTTATGGCAGTCTTTTTCGTGAGACTTGTACTTTTTGTAAGGCTCGGACTGTTCGCATCACTGTTCTGCCTTATAATGATTACCACGGAAATAATCTACCTCAGAGCAAGAGGCGCTCATGTAAAAGGCATCAACAAAGCCATTGCCGCCGTGCTCTATATATTCGGAACAGTGTTTGCTATAACCGACAACAATACTGTACAATGGCTTGATCTGCTGTTTATGATAGGTGCAGATGCCTATTTCGTCTACTCAGTCGGCGCACAGAAAAACGATATCGAGGACTTTCTGCCGTATGCCTTTGTCAAGGCACTGCTCTCCTATCCGTTTGAAAAGTTTGATGCTCAGGCAAAAATAACCTCGGACAGACTTTCAAAGTCAGGCGGCGGCAAAAATTTCAAAGGCATTCTCGTCGGACTGCTTCTTGCAGTACCGCTTACGGCTGTTGTCGGAAGCTTACTTATGTCAGCAGATGACGGCGTTAAGCGCATCATGGGAATCGTAGGCGAATTTTTCCTGTCAGACGGCGTATGGAGCTGGATAGGCTATCTTATCCTTGCATTCCCGACATCATGCTATATTTTCGGTATGCTGTACAGAAATGCCGTTCGTGACAATATCAGGGAACTTGACAGCGACGAATGTCTCAAAAATATGCAGAATTGGCGTTTGATAGGCAATATCATTCTCTATACCGCTGTTACGCCTGTTATACTGCTCTATATCGTATTTTTCTTCTCGCAGGCAAATTACTTTCTTTCAGCATTTTCAGGTACGCTTCCTGAAGCATTCAGCTATGCAGAATACGCAAGAAAGGGCTTTTTCGAGCTTTGCACTATCGCCGTGATTAATCTTGCGGTCATCATCTTCATGAACCTCACAGCTAAGAAAAACGGTGAAAACAGACCTGCAATGCTTAAAGTATATACCTCTGTCCTCAGCGTTTCCACACTTATACTTATTGCCACGGCAATGAGCAAAATGATAATGTATATAGACACATACGGACTGACTGACCTCAGAGTGTACACAACATGGTTCATGGTGCTCTGCGCATATATTTTCGTGCTGATACTCATAAAGCAGTTCAAACGCAGTTTCAGACTTGCAAAAGCAGTATCCATAGGATTTACAGTGCTGTTTGCAGTCCTCTGTTTCTCACGTCCCGAAGCACTCATTGCAAAGTACAATATAGAGATGTACAATGCAGGATATCTCGAAGAACTTGATATATCTGCAATAGAGAATATGTCGGATGATGCAAGGCTTGTCGCTGTCAACGAGGGCGTACTTGATGCCGATGAAGCACAGGAAGAAAGTTCATACTGCCATAGGGAAAAGAATATAAATCAGCTTAATCTTTCATCTCTCATTCTGAAAAGCAAATAAGGGGAAATTCAGTTTTGTTATGAATATCAAAGGGACAGTTTCGGCTGTCCCTTTTCCAATACTTGAAAAAACGAACCGCATATGTTATAATTGAATCATCAAGCGGCGTGATTCATGCCGATATTACGGAGGTACAAAATGAAATTCATATCATGGAACGTAAACGGATTCCGTGCCTGTCTGGATAAGGGATTCCCTGATTTTTTCGCACAGGCTGATGCTGATATATTCTGTTTGCAGGAGACTAAAATGCAGCCCGATCAGGCGGATTTCTCGCCCGAAGGCTATCACAAATACTTCCACAGCGCAGTTAAAAAAGGCTATTCGGGTACTGCCGTATATACAAAAAAAGAGCCGCTAAGCGTGGTTTACGGCATAAACGGCGGTCATAATGACGAGGGACGTGTGATAACGTGCGAATATGAGGACTTCTATTTCGTGTGCTGTTACGTTCCTAATGCGCAGGACGGCTTGAAGCGCATAGAATACCGCATGGAGTTCGAGGACGCAATGCGTGGCTATCTGAGCGAACTTGACAGGAAAAAGCCTGTTGTATACTGCGGCGACCTGAATGTTGCGCATAACGAGATAGACCTGAAAAATCCGAAAACCAACAAGGGCAACGCAGGCTTTTCAGACGAGGAGCGTGGAAAATTCACGGAACTTCTCGGCGCAGGCTTCAGGGATACTTTCAGGACACTTTATCCCGATAAAGTTGTATATTCGTGGTGGTCATACCGTTTCAAAGCCCGTGAGAAGAATGCAGGCTGGCGTATTGATTATTTCGTGGTGTCTGAGCGTTTCATGGAGAAAGTTGCAGATTCTGAGATACTGACAGACGTTTTCGGCAGTGACCATTGTCCTATTGCATTAACAATTAAATGATATAACTAAATACGTTAACAAATATGACCGTTTCCCGAATAAGGAACGGTCATTTTTTGTATGGGCGCTTTTCGTTTGTAAGTCCGAGAATATAGTCTGTGCTCGTGCCGTAAAGCTTGGCAAGCTTGATGACTACCTCCACGGGCACTTCCCTCACCCCACGCTCATATTTTGAGTATAGCGACTGGTCACAGAACAAATATTCCGAGACTTCACGCTGTGTCCTGTCGCTGTCCTCACGCAGATTTCTTATCCTGACGAACATATGTTCCCTCCGCTTTGGTGATATCACCACTTTCTGTGTCTTAATATTATTATAAATCAGAGAGAATATTATTCAAGAATTATGGACTATGTGTCCTAAAATCATGATGTTTTTTTGTGTGAACAGTTTTTGACTTACGACATAAAATCAAGAATAGCCACATTGCATTTCAGGCTATTTTAAGCCATTTATAGTGATTGTTAAATGATTTATTTTTATAAAAAGTACTTGACATTTAGGATTATTTGTCCTATAATATAATTACAAAAGACGTCTTTGAAAATTATTAATTTATGAGGTGAAAAATATGATTATTTGCAATGAATGTGAAAAAGAAATCACGGAAGAATCAATTCCTGTAGTGAAGTGCTATCCGTTTAATCCTGAAAGAAAAAACAATACGCCACAAAATGTTCTGTTATGCCCTGAATGTTTTAAGAAGGGAAGACTTCAATACCTAAATAAAATTAATATAACTACAAACTCAGCAGTTTCTCCAATAGAGTTGTTTGAAGAAAAAAGTGAAATACCTATAGAGACTTTTTTTAAATATTATAAGAAATACGATTACCACCACAAAGACTTATTTATAAATTTAACCAGCAAATACAGTGCGTTATTTATTATATACAATCAAGATAAACATAAATATTATGTTGGAGTATCAACTAATGTTATCAACTGTATAAATTCAATTTTTTCGAACAATGGAAAACATTTTTTGATACATCTGGATTATATACGAGGAGATAAATTTACAGTAAAAATTATAGGAATTCCAGATAAAGATATTAAAATTTGGCAAAATACTTTCAAAAAAGATTTTATCAATATAATCCAAAACCTGATAATGAGAATAAATGACACAGAGTATTATTATTTTATCGACAAATTTTACAATAAAAAAGGGGTATAACAACATATTCCATCACTCAAAACAGCCCCCTGACATCATCAAACCCAAGAGTAGGCTGCAAAGCAAGATTTATCCCGAAAGCAAGAAGCTGTGCGGCACGTTCGGTAAGGCGGTCGATATCTCTGGGAGTGACCATCATATTCGGCGTGGAAGGTTCAGCATCACAGTCAGTCAGACTGCGCACAATGGTATGCATATCCACAACAGTCGGAACGCCCACGGCAATCACAGGAATCCCCATAATACTGCCATTCAGTTCACGCCGTGCATTTGCAACGCCGCTCCCCGGTGAGATACCCGTGTCAGTCAGCTGAATAGTAGTCCCAAGACGGCTTATATCCGAACAGGCAAGCGCATCAACAGCAATTATCGCAGACGGCTTTATTTCGGCAGATATCGCACGTATCACCTCGGCAGTCTCAATGCCTGTCTGACCGAGTACGCCGCCTGCAAATGCCGAAACAGGTCGGAGCGAGCAGAGAAATTCCTCCTCAAAGTTATCAAGTTCACTCCGCAGATGACGTGTGGCAAGTATCAGTGAGACAGTCTGCGGGCCGAGGGCATCAGGCGTGATATCGGCATTTCCAAGACCTGCCACAAGAATATCGCCGTCAGGTATCAGTTTACGCAGTTCAGCCGCAAGCTCCTCTGCCATTTCGCTGTATTCTGCTGAAAAACGGCTCAGCCTGTCACATTCGAGAGTGATGTATCTCCCCTTGCCTTTGCCTATGGTTTCGAGTGCATCATCATTATCAATAATTATCTCGGTTATGGAAAAAGCCTTCCCACGGTGCTCAATATGAACATATTCAGGCAGGCTGTCCATAGTCACGCTTTCAAGCGCAAGGTCTGTTCTTGTCATATGGTCCCCCTAATTGTGCATAATGCTCCAATTTCAGACGTAATATATAATATATTATTTAAAAATTGCCTATTGAAAAAATCATCCTGAAATGGTATAATAATTTAGTCTCAGTAGGTAGGTGTGCGTTGCATCTGCCGCAAGCGATAAATACGTTTCGCTTATATTATTTCTATTTTCAGGCGGTTTATTCGTCTGTATACTTCAAGGAGGTGCATTTGAATGCCAAACATTAAATCTGCTAAGAAGAGAGTAAAGGTTAACGGCACAAAGGCTGAAGCTAACAAGGCAAGAAAGTCAAATCTCAAGACTGTTATCAAGAAGGCTGAATTAGCTGCTGCTGATAACGCTGCTAATAAGGAAGAAGCAATCAAGGTTGCTATCAAGAAGGTTGATCAGGCTTGCGCTCACGGTCTTATGCATAAGAACAAGGCTGCAAGAAAGAAGTCACAGCTCGCTAAGAAGCTCAACGCTGCTGACTGATTACTTTAACATAGCTCTTAATAATACCCTTGCTGACAACTCACGGTCGGCAAGGGCATTTTCATTTTATGCTGTAAATATAAAAAAGAAACAGCTTAACAGCGTTGCTTATATAGAAGCTTTATACTTATTATTGAGGGAAACCCTTTTGAAAAAGGGTTCTCCCTCAAACTCCCTTCCTAAAACTTTCGGTGTTAGTGTATCTGATATGGGACTAAATGTCCCATATCAGATACACCATAATACTA
>JAZUGG010000078.1:0-6940 GCA_045641105.1 Ruminococcus sp.
GCAAGGGAGCGAGCTTTTTCTCGGCTGTCGCCTCGGTCGGTGCTTCTGCTTCGCAGAGGTGTTCACCGAACACCCGCACCCCTTGACCCCGCAATATGCGGCTTCGCCGCTTGTATATTTTTTTAAATGCTGTTGCCGTGGGTTTTTTATGCCCTGCAAAATACGATAACATTAAGTTTTTAATGTTTGTCATTAAATATTTATCGTGTATTTTGCACAAGCAAGCTATCGAAAACGATAAGTATTTATATGCAATCATACAATAATTAACGATAATCGTTAAATAGTAGTTGACAAACGCTAAATCATGTGGTATTATATAATCACACCAAGGGAAACAATCCCGAAAACAAAAAAACAATAATTAATTTATGGAGGAATAAATTATGAAAAACGAAAATATCTCAAAAATCAATAAGCTTGGCAAGGCAGGAAAAATCATCTCAGTATTTTTCATTATCGCATCGATCGCGGCTTTTGTCGCATCAGCTCTTGTCAGCATCGTCGGCTTTACTCTTGATGATGACTTCATCACGGCAAATTTCCACGGCACAGGCAATATCGCAGCACACATCACCTCGCCGCTCGTCAGCGGTTTTGATGCATCAGAACTTGAATTCAACAAATCAATAAAAATATTCGGTTTAACTTTTAAATCCGAATCAGACATCATCTCCGCTGAAAATAATGATAACGGCAGCACCGATGTTAACGTTGACATTGAGTTGCCGTCAGGCAGAGACCTCAGAATCGCAATCGCTTTATTCTCAGCAGCCGCAGCAGTCATCTCCCTTTGCTTCACAGTACTCCTTATGTTTGCCAAAAAACTTTTTGCATCACTTGAAAAATGCAGCTCACCTTTTGAAGAAGATGTACTCCTCCGTATGAAGCGTTTCGCATACTCACTCATTCCTTTCGGAATAATCAAATTTGCAGTCAGCGGTCTTCTGAACCTTGAACTTTTTGCAGCAATAGTCATCATACTTCTGTTCGTTGCAATTTTCAGCTACGGCGCTCAGCTTCAGAAAGAATCAGACGAAACATTATAATATAAATAAATATATTTAAGGAGAAATTATTATGAAAAAGTCAATCGAAAATGTTGTCACACTTGAAAAATTCCAGAAAGCCTGCAAGGACTGCCATTCAGTTTCAACTATCATAAAGTTCATATTATGGGCACTCACAGCAATCTGTATGTTCGCAATTATCGACGCTGTATCAAACGGCACAAATGACAAAGCCTGCGAATATGCCCTTGACTTCGTTATGATACTCACAGCTTCACTTTCATTCAACTTCATCACAGCTATTTTAAGAAGCCTGAAAAACTCATCAACACCTTTTACGTATGATATAGCCGATAAGTTCAGCGGTTTATCCAATATTATCACCTTCGGATTTTTAGTATATCTCATCTGCGAAATTATTATGATGTTCACGCCTTACAAGGATACGCTCTTTGACAGCAGAAGCGGATTTGCGTACTGCGGATATTTAGCATTATACTATCTCTGCAAGGGATTTGAGTACATCTTCAACTACGGCGCAACACTCCAGCAGCAGTCTGATGAAACATTATGAGAGAGGTGAACAATATGTCGATTATTTTAAGACTTGACCGTGTTATGGCTGACAGAAAAATGAGCCTGAATGAACTCAGCGACAAAGTCGGCGTAAGCAATGTCAATCTCTCAAAGCTTAAAACAGGAAAGGTCAGTGCCGTGAGATTTTCAACACTGAATGCCATCTGCAAGGTGCTCACCTGTCAGCCGGGTGATATACTGGAATTCGTGGACGACGGCAATGATATGACGGAATAGTTTTTTCAGGGAATGGAACAGGAAAGTAATGCCGTACATGAGGGTGCGGCATTATTTTTTTCATATTATCCTTTACAAGCAGATAAA
Source organism: Ruminococcus sp. (assembly GCA_045641105.1). GTDB lineage: Bacteria > Bacillota > Clostridia > Oscillospirales > Ruminococcaceae > Ruminococcus. Next base: position 1,911 of record JAZUGG010000078.1, read on the forward strand.
AATATGATAGAATAATACTGTAATACTATGTGAAAGGATAACCCTCTTTATGAATCAGAATTTCGGGTACGGTCAGACCGCCGCTCCTTCGGGACAGTTCAATGATACAGGCGCTTTTTCACAGCCTTGCGAACTTACTCCCGAATTACAGCAGCATCTGAAAAACCCTTTCGATAATCCTACGGAATATCATGAATATAATGATGACTATTCCAAAGTTCTCCCATGGCTCAGACTGCCTGACTATAAGATATCTCTTGAACCTGCACGTACAGAAAAGAAAATACTGAAACGTACATACAGCATTGCAGGTACGTGTGTACTGCTGAATTTCATTTCAGTCACGGCGGCGGCACTGATCCTGATGTTAGTTATACAGCTTATACTCAGAATAATGAATCCGTCTGCTTCAAGTGATGATATCATGGCTTATTTCTCGTCATCGTCATTAATGGTCTCGCTCAATATGCTTGTCTTTCTGCTTGCGAATGTCCTGTTTGCAAAGCTTGGACTGAAATGGGCTAAGGTTAAGCAGTTCCCTCTGCTGAAACCGAGCGGCTTCAACTGGAAATATGCCTTCCAGTACTGCCTTATCGGGCTGTTTTTATGGTATGTCTCTGCCATTCTTGCATCGGGTGCGCAGTATGTCCTTGATGCCCTTGAATGGTCTGTCGCTCCGCCTGACATAGAGGAAGATATCAGTTCGCCTCTGGGAATGGCGATAACCGATATTTACAGCTGTATCATCGCCCCGATAACAGAGGAGATATTCTATCGTGGAATGGTACTGAAAGTGCTGTCAAAGTCAAATCAGCGCTTTGCAATATTTGCATCTGCTATGTTTTTCGGGCTTGGTCACGGAAATCTGGCACAGTTCATTCTTGCATTTCTGCTTGGCATTTTCATGGCACATATTGACCTGAAACATAATTCAATTCTTCCGTCTATTATCGTTCATATATTTATCAATACAATCGTTACGATAACAAACGCTTTCTCGAACAACGAAACTTTTGTCGTATTATGGACTCTTGGCACAATAGTCTGTGCGATAATCGGATTTGTGCTTATTATAGTTTTCAGGAGGAAAGACAAACTTCCGGCTACTACACCTGCGCAGGCAAGGCGTGGTTTTGCGGTTGCAAAAAGTTCGGTTTCCTTTGTTGCATCAATAATCGTGCTTACTATTTATGTGATCATAAATACAATTAGTTAATGGACAGCTTCGGCTGTCCTTTTTTTGTCGGTTATCGGGTATATGCGGTTTGTTCGTATCAGCACGGGCGCTTTAATATACTGAAATCTATGAACAAATTGTAAACAATTTTCGATTTTTATTGACTTGATGCAAAAAAAGATATATACTATCTTTAGCACTCTAAGTAAGAGAGTGCTAAAATACTAATGGAGATGTTCTTATAATGGAAACTAAACAGTTTAAAGCAGAGTCCAAAAGACTCCTTGACATGATGATTCACTCAATATACACACACAAGGAAATTTTCCTGCGTGAACTTATATCAAACGCAAGCGATGCTATCGACAAGCTCTATTTCAAGTCCCTTACTGATGATAAAGTCGGTCTTTCAAAAGACGATTTCGCTATCTGGATATACGCTGACAAGGACAAGCGTACCCTTAAAATCGAGGATAACGGCATCGGTATGACTGCTGAGGAACTCGAAAATAACCTCGGTACTATCGCAAACAGCGGCTCTCTCAAATTCAAGAGCGAAAACAAGCTTGACGAGGATAACCAGATAATCGGTCAGTTCGGCGTTGGCTTCTATTCTGCTTTCATGGTTGCCAAAAAGGTCACTGTAATCTCTAAGGCTTACGGCAGTGACAAGGCTTATCAGTGGGAATCCGAGGGCGTTGACGGCTATACGATTTCAGAAGCCGATAAGGATAACGCAGGTACTGTTATTATCCTCGAACTCCTTGACGATACTGATGACGAAAGCTATGGCGAATTCCTCGACCAGTACCGCATAAAGGGACTTATCAAGAAATATTCCGACTATATCCGTTTCCCTGTTAAAATGGAAATGAGCCACAGCCGCCCGAAGGAACAGTCCGAGGAGGACAAGGCCGCTAACAAGCCTCTTGAATATGAGGATTATATCGAGATAGAGACACTCAACAGCATGGTACCTCTCTGGAAAAAGAGCAAGACCGAGCTTAAAGAGGAGGATTACAAGCACTTCTATACCGAGAAATTCTATGACTATAATGAGCCTCTGAAATACTCACACGTAAAGAACGAGGGCGTTCCAAGCTATAATGCACTGCTCTATATTCCGTCAAAAGCTCCGTTTGACTTCTATTCAAAGGAATATGAAAAAGGTCTCCAGCTCTATTCAAACGGCGTTCTTATCATGGACAGATGCTCCGACCTTCTCCCTGATTATTTCAGCTTTGTAAAGGGACTTGTCGATTCAGAGGACTTGTCACTCAATATCTCCCGTGAGATGCTCCAGCATGACAGACAGCTCAAAGTCATCGCAAAGAGCATTGAGAAAACTATCAGCAGTGAACTCAAAAAGATGCTCAAAAACGAGCGTGAGAAGTATGAGGAATTCTGGAAGGCTTTCGGTTTACAGCTTAAATACGGCATCTACAGCGACTACGGCATGAACAAGGACAAGCTTCAGGACTTGCTTATGTTCACATCTTCAAAGGAAAAGAAACTCGTTACGCTTGACGAATACGTTACAGGTATGCGTGAGGAGCAGAAGTTCATCTACTATGCTACAGGCGAAAGCATTGCACGTATCGAACAGCTTCCGCAGACTGAACTTGTCAAGGACAACGGCTTCGAGATACTCTATCTCACCGACAATGTTGATGAATTTGCAGTCAAGTCAATGAACACCTACAAGGACAAGGAATTCAAGTCTGTATCCGCTGATGACCTTGGTCTGGAAAGTACCGAAAAACAGGAGGAAATCAAGGCTAAGGAAGAAGAAAACTCCGATATGCTCAAAGGTCTGACAGATGCTCTTGAAGGCAAGGTAACAAAGGTCGTGCTTTCAAAGAGACTGAAATCTCACCCTGTATGTCTTTCAAGCGAGGGCGAAATTTCCCTTGAAATGGAGAAAGTGCTCAACGCTATGCCGTCTGACCAGAAAGTAACTGCACAGAAAGTGCTTGAGATTAATCCTGAGCATGAGATATTCAGCAAACTCCAGTCTGTAAGCGGCGACAGCGAAAAGCTTGGCAAGTACGCAAAACTGCTCTATACACAGGCTCTCCTTATCGAGGGCATGAGCATTGAGGATCCTGTTGAATTCTCAAATCTTATCTGTGAGCTTATGTAAATATTATCAAAGGACAGTTTCGGCTGTCCTTTTTATTTTCAAGGCTGCAAGTTCTTAGAAAGTTTGCAATCTTGCAATCTTGGGCGGGGAGCCACCGCTGACGGTCACGATACGCTTGCATTAGGCGAGTACATCACACAACTTCTGGAAAAAGAAGAATAACAAATAAGAGAGAGTCACTTGACTCTCTCTTTCTTTTTTCAGTTCGTATCACCTTCATAAAGTTCAACGACAAATTCTTTTTCAGTTCTGGTGAGTTTGATGCCGTTTTCTTCTGCATATTTCTTCAACTCGTCACCTCTATAATATTTATATTCTCCTGTTACATCATCGATGTACATCATTTTATACTCAAATCCTACTTTTTCGCCTACTGTAAGATTTTTTAGTTCAACATAATCTGTTTCATCATTTTCTTTATGCCACGACGCCGTATTGAGTGACACCCCTTTGTCTTTCAGAATTTCAATTTCTACTCTTCCAAAAACACCTTCCTCAGTATTTTCAGAGGCTTTAGCATATATGCCTTTATCGCCTTTGGTATCTTCCAAAAAATAAATCACAAGGTTTTGGAACGGATCAACTTCAATCAATTCATTCTCAGCAGTAGTGCTTTCAATCACATTACCGTTTTCATCATATACAATGACATCTGGTGCGACAACATTAACATCATTGTTCTGCGGTGTTGTAGTAACTTCATTTGAAATTTTTGTCGTAATTTTTATTTTTGAACTTGTAACATTAGTAGTTGCATTATTATTATTGTCGCAACCAGTAATCATTGCACATATCACAATTGCTGAAAAAAGAAAACATATTTTTTTCATAGCAATCCTCCTATTCTTTAATAATTAAATTATATCACATAACAACTGCATAGTCAATATTTATTCTTGAAATTTAGCGGATATATTATCGGTTATGATATTAACAATTTCGATATCATTTAAGCCTGCAATTTTTCCGATTTCTATGACTTTTTCAATACCTTACTCTGTACGAAACTGCGGGATGCCGAGGGCGGCATCCCCTACATTTATGGTCATATGAACAAAAATAAAGCTGATAGTTTTGTAGGGGCGCATTCCGTGCGCCCGTAGATTACGATATCGCCCGTGCAGTTGGAGTTTCTGTTTTGTATGAGAGCAAACACGCAGTGTTTTGCGAAGAACAGACAAAATCTGACAAAGGGTATGGGAAAAAGGGTTGAGGGAAGGGAGAGTCCAGAGAGGGGAACCGTTTGGGAAAAAGGGAGAGGGAAATGTCAGATTTTGTACCAGTTTTCCGTTGCCCTCTCCCTTTTGCCCAAGTGGTGCCCCTCTTTGGCTAAGAACTGACGTTGACGTAAAGAGCAGCAATAGAAGAAAAATAGCAATTTGCATATCGGTGACTTTGGGGACATCGAGAACGCCGTCCCCTACAAATCGTGTCATGTTTGTTTTGTCGGGAAATGTCGGGCGCACGGAATGCGCCCCTACAGTATTCGTTCCCATTGTCGGTCATACAAAATGCACCAATCCATATCTGAATTTATTATCAACAAAATCCGTTTCCGTGGGAATTACGCACGGCAACAGCATTTACTTTTTGTGGTAAGGCATAATTATTGAGAAATGTCCGTAAAGCTCCGCTGCGCTTGCTTTACTACTTTGTCAGGGGGACGCTGTCCCCCTCATTCACCCCCTGCAAGGGAGATAACATCCCCCT
>JAZUGG010000079.1:0-28267 GCA_045641105.1 Ruminococcus sp.
ACCGACAGGTGAGACACAGAGTCCCCCTAAGAAGCAGTAAACCGAGCGAAGCAACGGTTTACGGACTGTCCGCAGTCATATACCTCGGCTTGACCGACGAAAAAGCTTTAATCTATAAAAGTAAATGCTGTTGCCATGATAGCATAAACAGCCCTACATTTCATTAACATCTACAGTTACAGTGTACAAAGCTGACTGAAATAAGTTGTATAAGGGCACATCTAAAAACCACTTATGAGAAAAAACGGGTTTTTAGAGATGCCCATTAATTTTTCTTCGCCTTTTGGCAATGTTTAATTTGTGGAGCAATAATATAATTTTGATTGACATATGTATTATTAAGTGATATAATGATTACATAAATTTTATAAATAAGGAGTTTTTACTATGAAGATTAACTGCATTTTAGCCGCTGTTATGTCATTATGCATTATCGGCGGAACTATGCCTTACCTTGCAGAAACAGGAACATCAAGCATTATCACAGCAGATGCCGCTGACTACACGGATGAAACAATTGACGGATTTAGATACTATATTTATTCCGACCATGCAGCTTTTCGCGGCGTTGATGCTACTGTTAAAGGAAATATCTCTATTCCTGAAAAAGTAAAGAATCTGCCTGTTACAGAAATGACTGGTAACGCATTATATAATAATAACACTGTTACAAGCGTAGTACTTCCGAAAACTATGAAAGTTATTGGTTCGCAGGCATTTTTTAATGCATCAAACCTTGAGTCAGTAACGCTTAATGAAGGATTAGAGACTATCAAATCAGCTGCTTTTAAAAATTGCAGCAAATTGGCTGAAATTACAATTCCTGATTCAGTAACCGTTATAGAAGATAATGCCTTCTGGGAATGTACTTCACTAACAGATGCTGTTATCGGAGACGGTCTTGAAACGATCAGTTACGGCTTATTTGCTCATTGCTCTGCTTTAAGCAGCGTTCAGATAGGCAGCAATGTAAAAACTATTGAAAACTATGTGTTTAACGCTTGTTCTTCTCTTACATCTATCAGTATTCCTGACAGCGTTACATCTATCGGAAAAGAAGTTTTTGCAGGATGTTCATTTACAAAGTTTAAATTAGGAAAAAATGTAAAAACTATTGGCGAAGCCATTTTTAGCAGTTGTAAATTACTTAATTCAATAGAATTCAATGATGTTCTCGAAGCTATTCCCGCTTCGGCATTTAGTTACTGTTCAAAATTATCAGAGGTCACACTTCCTGACAGCATAAAGGAAATTGGTTCATCTGCTTTTAAAGAATGTTCAGCACTTACAGAAGTAAATCTTAATGAAGGAATAACTTTAATAGGTGATCAGGCATTCTGGAAGTGCGAAGCTCTTACATCAATAAAAATTCCTGACAGCGTTGAAACAATTGGTGCTGGTATATTAATGTTTTGTAATTGCCTCACTAAAGCAACAATAGGTAATGGAATTACAACTCTTTCAGCCAGTACTTTTTATAGCTGTTCATCTCTTAAATCAATTGAGATACCTTCAAATATCAAGTCAATAGGCGGATCGGCATTTTATAACTGTTCAAAATTAAAAGATGTTACTATTCCTGCTTCAGTAAAAAATATCGGCAGTGATGTATTTATATACTGCTCATCGCTTGAATCTGTTACTATATACAACCCTGATTGCAGTATTGCAGCAAGATCATCCACTCTTGGCGGAAAAGGCAACGTAACGATAAAGTCGTATAAGGATTCACTGGCACAGGATTATGCAGAAGAATTTGGCTATCAATTCGAGGTTCTTGAAGGTGAACCGCCAAAAGTTACAACAACGACTACAACTAAGGCAACGACTACAACTAAGGCAACTACTACAACTAAGGCAACAACGACTAAGCCAACTACTACAACCGCACCTGTAACAACAAAGGAATTTGGCGATATCAACGGCGATAATAAGATAGATGCAAGAGATGCTTCACTTATCCTTGCATTCTATGCGTTCTCATCAACAGAGGGCGGCAAAAATACGACTCTCAGGACATTCGTAGAAAATCAGAAATAAATAGTAATAAACAATAATAAACAATAATAACAAAAACGACCTGACCTCAGCAGATGAGATCAGGTCGCTTTTATTTGTGGAAATCAGACCTTTTCAAAGTCTGAATTTAGGGCAGCACCGCACAAAGCAAGTCTGACGACTTTGTACGTCATAAACTTGTACCTCTTTATGCGGTGTTTTATCATTCGGTGAGTTTTTGTTTCATTAGTATCAGGTCACAGATATCGATTAAGCCGTCTGTGTTCATATCGCCTTTCTTTCCGTCTGCGAGGTCGGTATCCGGTGCGGCAAGCAGCCATTTTGCCAGGAGAACTGCATCTGCGATGCTGAATGTGCCGTCTGAATTGACATCGCCCTTGATTATCTCCTGCGGTTCTGATATACTGATGTCGGCAATATCGCCCCAGCCGTCATCGGGATATGTCTCATTCTGCGGAGTATCGCCTTCTTCATGGAACGGAGTTATCTTCACGTAGTCTATCTCAAATGCGGCGGTATCAAAATCAGGCACTCCTGCCCATGCATTAGGGAACCAAAGTCCAATCCACAGTCTGCCTGCATTTGTCGGGATATGCTTTGTTGATGTGTAAACGAGTTCGTCATCGAAATAAAAATCAACACGTTTTTCTTCCGTTTTACTGCCTGTATGCCAGTCAAAGCGGTACTTATGGAATTTGCCGTCAGCCTGATCTGCTCCGATATCGGTGTAGCCAGTTTTGTATTCGCCCTCGTTTTCGCCTGTCCATGTGTTGCACAAAGCGTACTGAAAGCTTTGATTTTTCTTTTCAGAGGCAGGTCTGCCAGGCATCTCAATGTCTATTTCATGGTTGGTTATTTCGCCTGTGTCCCAGTCCTCCTCGTATTCAAATGTCCATATTGCGGAACAAGCACCAAGCTGAGGAGCAACTTTTGCCATTACCTCATAGCTGCCTGATGCAAAGTATTCTTTTGTTGCAACTGCTGCGCCTGTACGTCTGCCGTCCTCACGGAGCGACATATCACGGTTTATTCCACGTATTTCGCCGTCATAGAGATTGCCGTTTCCGTTAAGTATCAGTTTGCCGTCGGATATGGAGATATTCTGCGGAAGAACTCCGCCGTTGTAGTCACGCTTCACGCCGTTTTCGGTGACTTTGCCGCCCCAGTTTTTATATGCGGCGAGCCATTTGTCACTGTCAAGTGTTCCGTCGGAAAAATCATCAAAGAATATGTCGGACGGTTCGTCTGCCGAAGCGGCAGGGAGCAGCGGAACAGCCGCTGTCATTACGGCGACTGCCGCAGCCGCAGACAGCATTTTTTTGAATAGTTTCATGGTATGTCCTCCTTTTGTATTTTGTATTTGTGGGCATCGCTAAAAACCCCTTCTGAGAAAAAGCAGCTATGCACAGCATCTGTTGCGTCAAGCCCTCTCGTAGTGCGAAAGCACGCCTTCGATGGCTTTTCTTGTATCTACTGAAACTATCTGCTTTTTCTTACTCAAAACGGGTTTTTAGAGATACCCTTGTTTTTTGATTACAGACAGTATTGTAATTCACAGGCACAATATCTTTGTATGTATTATATCATATTTTTCAACAATTGTAAAGAAATTATTGCTGTAATGAAACTTTTTTTCGCAGAATACAGGACATATTATTTTATTATAAATATAAATCAAAGTAATTGACATTTTATATAATTAATGATATAATTATAATATTATTTAATGTATTGCTCCGCCAATCCAACATTGCCGAAAAAACACAGAGAAACCGGATTTTTAAGGCAGGTTTCAGTTGGGGGAACATGATAAAGGAGATGTGAAAATGGGGGCATTTATCGAAGCCGATATCGGCAAACTTGAACAGTTCGTCAGTCAGAGCGAGGAAGCTGTGACTGAATTCAAAGCTATAAAAGATAAATTCAATGACATCAACGAAACTCTGCTTTCAAGCTGGGAAGGCTCAGGGGCACACGCTTACAAGAAGGAGACTGACAGTATCCTTGAAAAGATCGGCAGTCTGAAAGAGGTTCTTGATACCATGAACAACGGCGTTATCAAGGACATTATCTCGGCTTATAATCAGCTTGATGAGCAGCTTGCCGAATTCAACAAAAACCCTTCGCCTGAAAGCTGAGGAAGGAGCAGAGCAGTTAATGGATTATGAATATTACTATAATAACGCCAGAAACAGATACTATGATGCCTGTTCGGAGATAAATTCGTGCGAGAACAGGATAAGCAGCCTGAAAAACGACAGAAACCGCACTGTTAACCACATTGCCGAACTGAATGCTGAAATTAAAAAGTATCAGACGGCTGTCAGTGATATCGATAAGATACTCTCCTCGGAAAGCGATGTTGACAGCGATTTCAAAAGCGTTACAAATGCCGTCAGCATTGCAGGAAGCAACTTCACTTCAATGGTAAACAGTTCTGATTCTGCCGCAAAAAAACTTGATGACGTTTACAAAACCGATTCCGATAAGGAAATGGACAGATTCTTTGAAAGCCTGAAAGCAAAAAAAGGTTCGCTTAATACCAGAATTTCAGAACTTGAAAACGAAAGAAACAATGCCGAAAGTGATCTTGAAAATATCAGACAGCAGATAAATAATGCAAACTATGATATAAGCTGTCTGCAAAGCGTAAAATCAAACGCAGCGGCAGATATTGAATACTACAAAAGAAAAATGGAGGAAGAGGAGTAATTTATGGATACCGAAACACTGCTTGCGGATTCACGCCTTGCCTTTGTTAACGGGCAGTTCGGAAAATCTCTCGAACTTGCACGCAAAGCCATAGAATCCGCACCTGATAATGCTGACTGCTATCATGCAGCCGCTGCAGCCTGTATGTCCCTTGACAACTGCGAACTTGCGGCTGATTATTACATGAAGGCTGTAAAATATGACTCGAAGAACGGCAACAGATATTTCAATTTCGGCTATGCTCTCTGCGCCGCTAACAAGACCGCAGATGCACTCAAAGCCCTCGCAAAAGCTGATGAACTCGGCTGTTCACAGGAAAATACCGCACAGCTATATCATCTTCTCGGAATCATCTGCTTCGATATCGGAAAGTATGACGATTCACTCGTAAATCTTAAAAAAGCAGAGCAGATAATGGGCGCTGATGCTGAACTGCTCGAAAGAATGGCTGTTATTTACGGCTTGAAGGAGGACCTTGCAAACGGTATCTTTACTTCAAATCAGATGAAGCTTATCGCTCCTTCCGAGTACGGCGGATATAAGACTGCATTCAGATTCCTCTGTCAGGCAAAACGCTATAAAGAGGCTCTGTTTGAACTGAAAAAAGCCGCTAAATATGCCAAGCCGAACGCCGATTACTATTTCGATTATATGTCATATGAGCTTGAAATGTATGGCAGTACAAAGGATAACTCATACCTCGAAAAGGCAGTCTCTCACCTTGCTGATATGCTTGAAGAATTTCAGCCGTCTGTTCAGCAAGTCCTTGAAACTTACATAAATGCCGCAGAGATATATATGCAGCTTGAACAGGCTGATAAGGCTGTTAACTGCCTTAATGCGGCAATGTCTCCTGTATCCTCGTTCAATATGGGATTCGATATCCTCCAGAAAGAGTATCAGACCGAAAAGCTTACTGAATATGATGTTGAGGATATGCTTGAACAGGACAGAAATGAACTTCTTGAAAATTACGGCGTTGAGGGACTTGAGGAACTTGCCGCACAGGTCGAACCTGATGAGGACGGAAACAGGGACTACTTCACCGTGCTCGAAAAAGCTGAGGAAGAAGAAAAGGTCATATACAAGCTTGATGAAGCGGAAGAACCTGAATATACAACAGAGATAAACGATCAGATATCAAGGCTCTATGTCGGCGCATATACTCTGCTCGGCGACTTTGAAAAGGTCATGGCTTATGCTGGCAAGCTTAAAGCAAGCAGCGATCTGTACAGCGAATATATGGGCAGATATGCATATGTCAGTGCTATGAAGTCGGCAGGTCTTGAAAATGCCGATGTGGAATATGAAAAGCTTGTGGTATTTTTCAGGAATGCTCTGCTGAAAGATCCTACCGATGCCGCCGCCGTTACCTACAGGATTCAGTGCCTTATGGATATGAAGCGATTTGATGAGGCTGAGGAGGTCTGCGATCTGCTTTCGGGCGACATGAAAAAAGGCATTCTTGAAGAAATCAGAAGCAAAAAGGCAGGAGGAAATGAATAATGATTCCTATGATAAGGGATATCGTTCTTGATGAGGATGCTTTCAAAACCGCTTCGGCTGATATGAAGGCTCTTGAAAAAAGAACTGAGGAACTGAAAGACAAGCTTCATCAGATGTATCATGACCTCACAACAGCGCTCAATACCCCCGCAGGCGAACAGCTTGAATTTACAAGCGAAAAAGTCATCGTTAAGCCGATAGAGAATTTGCTGCTTGTTATAAAGCACATTTCCGAAACGCTTGACGAGATAATCGGTACGGGCTATTATAAAGATGTTTTTATTAAGTATGAACAGCTTAATCAAAATATAAAAATGTAAGTCAACACCGCACAAAGATTGTGCGGCAGAAACACAGTCAGATTTTTTGTCAGATTGTATAGGAATTTTGCAGGCGTACTGTCGTATGTCAAGAAATTGCTATGCAGGATGACGGAAAATATGCAGGTTTATGACGTGCAAAGCCGTCAGATGTGCTTTGTGCGGTGCTGCCATAAGAATTTGTGACAACAGGTTCTGATTCCGTGCAAATGATGTACGGGGAATTAAAGGAGGATAATATTATGTCAATGGGAAAAACAGGTACTATACGTATCACACCTGAAATGATGACCAGTGCTCTCAAAGCTGTTGAGGATTTCAGAACAACTTCTGATGATATCAACAAGAAACTGGCTTCAACATTAACCGAACTTTTTGCTAATTTTGAAGGAAGTGCAGCTGACGGATTCAGTAACTTCAATACTGAAAAGATACAGCCGCTTATCGGCACAGGTCTTACTCAGATGCTCGATGCCTTAAAGAGCATTTGCGAGGGTATTTTAAAGGCTATACCTGATGCTGACGGTATCGACGATCAGCTCGGAAAAGAAAATTCAAAGTAATCGGGAGGGGAATTTATTATGGCTTCATGCAGAATCAATAACGCAGCAGCAGAAAAGGCTGTCAAAGAGATAAAATCTTATTCAGAAGAATATAAAACAGCAGCAGATACCCTTGTAAACGCTTTCACAGCTGCAATCGCTGATATGGAAGGCGCTGCAAAGGACGCTCTTGAGGAATTTTTCAATACTGACGTAAAAAAACTCATCACTGAGGATATCCCGTCAGCACTTGACGGTATGTCACAGCTTCTTGAAGCAAACAGATCAAATTTTGAAGAAATTGACAAACAGATAGCCGATAGTATTTCAAAAGGCTGATAATCATATAACACCGCACAATTGATACTTGTGCGGTGTTGCCTTAAAACGGAGGAGAAATTTATGCCATTCAGAATACTGACAGAAGAAGAAATTCAGTTCCTTACAGAGGAGGAGCTTGCTGTCTATAATGAGGAGCTTGAACTCAGAAAGGAAAGGGAAAAGCTTGTTGAAAACCTTGAAAAATATGAGAATGTCAGGCTGAAAGAATATGTCCCTGTTCTCAATAATATTGATGCTGTCAGTGTGGCTGTTGAGAGAAATATCGCCATTCCTGCATTGGGAAAAATTTCTCTTAAAGAAGGATATGTTCTGAATGAAGCTGATTATTCGGATAAATTCAAGCCTATTGATATTCCGCAGATCAATGTGAGCAAAAATAACTTTTCACTTACAGATACTGAAGTTTATGAAAAACTGGAAAAACTCAGTATCAGTTTTGATGAACCGTCTGTAATGCCTAAGATGAATGCCGTCACTGTTGCTGATGCTCCTGACGTGAAAATGCCTGCAAAGGTAAGCTGTAAGCCTGAAAATATGCCTGATATCATGGCTCACAGCGTAAGGAACATTTCGTTTGATGCTCCTGATATGACCGTGCCTGCGCTTTTCACCGATTTCGGAACAGATGCCGAAACAAGGCATTTTACCGGGATAAGCCATGAATTATCAGGTATCGATGATATCAGCCTGAATATCTCTGCTCCGTCATACAGCTTTGAAATGCCTGAAATGAAAAAAGCTTCCGTGAATACCGTCGAAGTAACTATGCCGCACACTGCCGCAAAATTTGAGACCGCAGAATTAAGTCTCTCAGATATGCCTGAAGTTGAGATCAATGCTGATTTAAGAAGCATGAACTTTTCTGCTCCTGAATTTTCTCCTGAATTGCCCGATATCGGAACTATTCCAAATGTCAGGGCAAGAACTTTCAGTCAGGCAGAATGTGCGCCTGCGGATATCCCTGATATTAAGGTTAATTCTGCAAATGTCAGAAATATCACGGAAATAAAGAACTCTGCTCCTGTTGTTCCCGATATTGATATCGCAGTCAGTCGGAATTTCACCGGAAATTTTGATATGCCTTTGGCAGGCAGAGTATCACTTAATACCGACGTGAGCACTGTATCAGTCAGAAAGATAAATATCCCATGTGCTAATGTCAGCGGAATTGCAGATATAATTATAAGTAGACCAGAAAGGTGATAATATTTGAAATTACGATCAGCCGCTGCAGGGATTCTTGCAGCAACTTTAATGGTAATGCCGTATGCAGGTCACACAGATACCGCAGACGCAGAAGCAGAATATGCCCTCCAGCTCAGTATTGACACAATCGAAGTGCCAAGAAACTGGATAGAAAACGGAGTTGAAATAAAAGTTCCTATAAGAATAACAAATAATCCCGGATTTGATCATCTGACTTTTCTTGTCAGAAAAACAGAGAAAGCGATCATTTCAGGAACTATTGATCCAATATACACTACATTTTCAAGATTATCTAATTCGTACTTTGATGAAGGTGTAGTGATAGCAACCGGAATAGGATCCTATTATGATAGTGATGGAATATTCGGTTATATTGAATTAGAATTGTTTCATGATATAGAAGTAGGCGATTTTATTCCGCTTGATTTTATTACTGAAGATCCTTTTGATGATGAAAAAATCGGTTTTTATAAGGGCGGAATATATTATGGTCAGGAGAATCTGACAAACTATGAAAACGGCGGAATACTTATTGTTGATGACAAACCGATGTACGGTTTACCTTGTGAGGAGACAACTGAACCTCCGACTACCCAGCCGCCTGCGAAAACTACTGCGGCAAAAACTACTGCTAAAGTTCAGCACAGCAGCAATACAAATACGGTTCAGAATAATGACAGCGGCAGTGATGAAAATGCCGATGATACTTCTGAAAATGACAACAGCACAGAAGTGACTGAAACTACCGGTACATCTGCTAAAACGACATCAACGAAAACTACGGCAAAGACTACAGCGAAAACTACAGTTTCAACACTTACTTCTTCGGAAACTGCATCCAAAACGGATACGGAAACAACAAGCGAAAATACAACAGAAACTACAGAAACACAAACCACGGCAAACAATGATAAAAAAGGGAAAATGTCCGAAAACCAGAAGAAACTGATACCGATAATTGCAGTTGCTGCGCTCGCTGCTGTGGGTATCGGAACTTTTGTAATATTACAGAAAAAAAGCGGAAAATAATTTTTATGGGGAGATAAAAATGAAAAGAATTAAAAAGGTATCAGCATTTATTTCTGCGGTTCTTATCGTGTCAAACTGCGGATATTCATCAAATGCATTCGGTGAAAAAAATATTTCAAACAAATCAGACGAAATATTCAATGAAGAAAATGATTCTGTGACAAAGCTTGAAATTTCTCATGAGGACAGTGAAATACTGCGCAGACTGAAAGTTTCCGACAAGGTTTATAACGGTACAAAGGATGCAGAAATTGATTTCTCAGATTCGGAAATTTCGTCCTGTGATGAAATAAAATTACAGAATATTATTGACGGTGATGAGGTATATCTTGAAGCATCTGCGGAGTTTGATTCACCTGATGCAGGCAAATACAGCGGCAATGTCCGTGTATCATTCGGTCTTGCAGGAAAAGACTGCGATAAGTATTCCTTTGACAGTTCAAAGCTGAATTTCCATACAACAGCAGAAATAAAAAAAGCAGAATGCATTATTGTTCCCGATAAAAATTCAAATTGTATTTTTACGGGCGATAATGTTCCGTCGGCTGTGCCTTTTTCTTTAACTGACCGTGAAGGAAATGAGATAAGCAGTATCGACAGCAGTTCGGTAAAGCTTGTTCCTGATGTGTCTGACAGCAGTAACGCAGGAAAATACAGCTATAAGATCATCAACAAAAATGATAGAAATCTTTCGCTTAAAATAAAGAAGAATTCTTCTTTTTATATTTTTGAAAGACCTGATGTAAAGCTTGAAAAAGTGAATTTTTCTGATGATGACAATGCCGTAACAGACTATACCGTATCAATTAAAGCGAAGAACGGCAACGTTTTCAGCCTTGCAGAAAACGGCGATTTTTCGGACAGTGTCAGTGTAAATATAAAAGGTGACAATTCAGGCGAGGCTGTTCTGTTCGTAAAAAACGACAAGGACAGCAGCGAAATTTCAAGGGCAAAGCTGAGTTTTGAAAAAAAGGAAAGTTCTTATCTCTCTGAAAAAACTTCTTTTGCTGCAGGCGACAATGGCAGTCTTAAATATTATGAACCTGACGGGGATAAAATCGCAGTTACAAAAAATGATCTGCTGATAACGGTTGAAGTACGTGGCTGCGGCATTTCGGAGGATCTTTCTCCTGAACTTGTAAATAATGCTGATACGGAAAAAAAGCGCTATTCATCTTTTTCTAATAAAGCATATTATGATGCCGAAGAAAAAGTGTATTATTATACATACACTTATAAGATAGATGATGTTGCAAAAGATGAAGAACGTGAATTTGATCTCTCACTTGAATATACAGACGGATTCGGAAAAAAGGAAAGTTTTAAGATACCGCTTTATGCAGACGGAAAAAAGGCTGATAAGCTTGTTATCGATAAGCTTGCACCGCCCGAAAACGAAAAAGACATCAGCATAAAATATGCAACTCAAAACGTTGAGTTTTACTACAATAATAGATTTGTACCAACTATGGGATATTTTATTGCTGTTGGTAAAGTATGCGACAGCGGCTCAGGTATTGCTAAGATCGAATATAAATGGGACAAAAACTGGGGCAGCGAGGCTTATGCAGTTTATGGAATCAATTCGCATAACGGCAATATAAACAGTCATCTGGGCAAAGCTTATTTTGAAGCTGATGCGTGTAACCGGTTCTATAAGGAAGCCGATTTTTCTCCCGTATCATTCGGCAGGGAAACAGAGTTCCAGATACTTGTTCCATACAGCGAATCCGAACTGACCGAAGATGGAAAGCATCATAAACTTTCACTCAGAATTACGGATAATGCAGGAAACATCAGGGATATAGAAGGAAAATTATACTGCTCCGATAACGAAGGCTTTGATATTATTCCTCCGTCTATAAATAAAGATGATGTCAGAATTATCAGTGGCGAAAAATATCAGAAAATAATAGAATCTGAACTTACTGATGAAGAAATGGAAGCAGAACTCGATAAAATAGATGATTCCGATTATGTCAGAATGCTTGAATCCGGAAACTATGCAAAGGGAGATATAGTGCTCGCTGTTAAGGCTTCTGACGTAGTAGATGGCACATATTCAACAGGTCTGAAAGATTTTTACGTTCTTACAGCTGATAAGTCTGAAAACGACAAAGAAGTAATATACCGTAATCAAATTAATGATTATATTTTAGAATCAAAAGAAAATAATGCAGAAGAAAATGTATTTTCTTATTTGTCGATCGGAACAACTAATAAAGCATTTAAAAACATAATTATCGGTGCATTTGATGCCAACATATCAAAAAAGAATTATATCAGCTCATTGATAGACGGCATGAAGTCCAATGACCTGATAATCGACGGCATTGCTCCGACGGTATCTGCTGATATGTCCGATGCCGAGAACGAAAAAGACGGTGTATACTGGTATAATTCCGGCAAAATAAGTATCACTGCAACTGATGAGCCAGGCGGAATCTATCGCTTGAATATTAACAATAAAGACGAGGCGGATTTCAAAACTTCTGAAACCAGAGAAAAAAAGGGAGAATGGATACAGGATATTGCAAAATGCGAACAGAAAGTATATAACCTGAAATATTTCGCCGAGGATAATGCAGGCAATCTGTCTGATACATTTGAGCTTTCATTCGGTGTTGATACAACTGCGCCTGTATGCTCGGCAAAGCCGCAGGAGCCTGAATACAGCGATTCATGGTATAAAGAGGATACGGATTTTTCTGTTAATATAAATCTTACAGATGAACTTTCGGGAATCAACTGCGATAACGTTACGATAAAAGTCAACGGTCAGAAAATTGATTTCGACGAAGACTTTATCGTGAATGATACAGATAATAAATGCGTGACCTATACTCTGAAAAAATCGGTGCACCTTAATAATGTGCCGCTTGATGAGAATGATCAGTGCTATCATATTGAAGTCGAAGCAAAGGACTATGCAGGCAACAGTCTGGCAGATAAATTTAAGTATGATATACATATCGATAGGTTCGATCCGTGGATAGATTCTGTTGATGCCGAAAAAAACAATGCTTCCGAAAATGACGGAATACTGAATATCTATAAATACGGAATTTTCGCAAACAGAGGAATTACCCTGAAAATCGCCGCTTTTGACTCCGGAAATAAAGGATATAAAAAGGACAGCGATTTTGAAAGCCGTCTTAACAGAATAGAGATAACCGATGAAAAAGGCAATATCCTTAAAACTCTGACAAAGGGAAATATTGATGATGAAACGTATAATTATACAATACAGGGCCCGCCTGACAGATATTTCAGCAATCGTATAATTATCACTGCTTATGATAATATGGGCAGATCATGCAGCAAAGGATATTCAGTAAGGTATAGCGGAAATAATACGGATATTATCGAAACAGACGTTGATGAGACACTGAATGTCATTCTTGAAGATAAAGCTCCTGATGTTGAGGTGACTGCTCCGACACCGCATTATACAGAAAAATCCGAACAGAATGAGAAGGGTAAATACTGGTTCAGCGGCTCAAAGGAAGAAGATATCGTATTCACTGTTTCGGATAAAAATTCAGGCCTCAGAAATGTGCTGTTCCGTGACAATGAGAAAAATACCGTGCTCGATAATTACAGTACGGATAATGAGATAAATACTTCTGATGTGGATAATGACGATCATACCTATATTTTCAAAACAAACAAAAGCCATGACGATTCAGAAATAATCAGCGGCAGACATACCATAAATGCCGAAGCTTCGGATAATGCAGGCAATATATGCAATGACGGAAGCTATACATATTACGTTGATGATACTGTTCCCGAAATTAAATCTGTGTCATTTGAAAGCGAACCTGTGAATATCAATGAAGGCGCTGACAAGGTTATCAGTGAAAATGACAGTTCTGAAAATGACAGCATAAATTACGGAATTTTCTTTTCCGATGAATTTAAAATGCATATTTATGCAGAGGATAAGAACGATTCGTCAGGCTTGAAAATTGTAAATTATAAACTCGTTTCAAGTGAATCGGATGTGCCGAAGGAGGATATTCCGTTTAATTCAGCTGAAATAAAGTATGACGAAAATAATGCTCCGTATGCTGAAGTGCTGATGCCAAAGGGCTTCAAAGGCAGAATTTATGCCGTGGTTCAGGATAATGTTGACAATGAATCAGGTGAATTTACCCTCGCATCAGCCGTTATCACGGAAGCTGATCCGCCTGAGATACGTATGGAAAATTCCGCATCAGACGGCAAAAAAGACAATAACGGAAATGACCTTTACAATGGCGACGCTTCTGTAACTGTTGTCATTTCTGATATGAAATCAGGTCTGAGAGAATGGAATGTGTCCCACATTTCTGAAAAATATGCACAGCCTGAGATAATGCACAGCTCTCTTGTAAGAACCGACGGAGGTCAGTGGCATGAGGGCGATGAAACCCCTGACGGCTGGAAGATTCTGAGCGTTGAGGCTAATCTTGTTACATCAGTATCGAAAACTTTCACGTTCGGTTCTGACGACAATGATATTCAGCTTATCGCCGAAGCTTTCGACAACTGCGGAAACAGGAATGACGGAAAAAGCAAGATTTTCACTATCGATACCACAGCGCCGATAATCGAGATCCAGACTCCGCAGAGCAGTAATAATTCGGATTATTTCAATTCAAAAACGAATGTTACTATCAATGTTACCGAAAGAAATTTTGATCCAAACCTTATAAAAACTAACATTGAAAATTCGTATAACGGCAGTATTCCGTCAGTTTCGTTTACGGATGATCCGGGTAATCCAAGCAGACATACCGCTGTTATCACATTCGGCGAGGGCGATTATTCTTTTGATGCGGAAGGCACTGACCTTGCGGGCATCAAAGCCGAAGTTATAAAGCAGTACGACGGCAGAAAGAGATTCTATGTCGATGAAACTGCACCTGTCGTAAAAACAAATTTTGCTTCATTCGGCGGAAAAGGCGAAAATAATTATTTCAATAAAAGCAAAAAAGCTGTGATATCAGTTAAGGAGCATAATTTCGATCCCGATAAAACAGGCATCAGGGTTCTGCGCAAAGATGCAGGTTCTGAGCATAACACGGCTGATTTTGATGATTCAACATATTCATTTGTCAGCTATTCGGGCTGGAAACAAAGTCCTTCCGACAGCGACCTTTATACACTGGAATTTGAAACCGATTCCGACGCTGTCTACAAACTCGAAATTGCACCTGTTGATAAAGCCGGAAATTCTGCCGTTTTTGATGATTCACCTTCTGAGACTGAAATTTATGAGATCGATAAGGTCAAGCCTGTTGCAGTAAGCAAAAACGGCGAAAGAGTAAAGGATACTGACAGGGAAAGTGAATTTGTGGATATTTATTCGGCTTCAAGAGAAGATGATGAACCTCCGACAATTGAATTTGATGATGTGAATTTCGATCATCTGAGCTATACGGTCACAAGATATGTTCCTGATTATTCAGACGGCAAAGAACCTGAAAAAATTGCCGTTGATACGTACACTAAAGAGATAAGCGGAAAGACTTTCGTACTTGATAATTTCAGCGAAGACGGTATTTATTATGTTGAACTGTCTGCATATGATAAGGCAGGAAATATCAGTAAACTGAATAAAAATTCATACATAAGAATGAAAAACAGAGAAGTTCTTGCCTATATCCCTGACAGCAGCAGCGAAAGCAAAACAGGTCTCTATTCATTTGAATATGCAGACGGAACTCCTGTCAGCAAGCGCCCTGATAATTTCAGCGATATCAAAATTACTGTAATGTCGGAAACCGGAAAAGAGCCTAAAATCGTTCTGCGTGACCTCAACGGCGATGAGACTGATACAGGTCTGAAAGCTGATGACTGCAATACCGATATGTATGGCGTAAATGTTTATAATTATACGCTGAAATCCGAGTTCTTCAAGACTAATTATCAGAATGATACCGATAAGGAACTTATCCTTACCGTTAAAAATGACGGAAAGAGAATCGACCTCGGAAAAATTCATATCGACAATATCAGCCCCGAAGTGAAGATACCTGAAAAATTCAAATCGTGGAAATGGTATCCCGGAAATAAGGACAGAAAAATCGTTCTTACAGATATAAATGAAATGCTTGATATCGACCTTTGCAAGGTCTATGACAATAACAAGGAAATAGATTTCGACTATTCGGAAGATATCGGAACTGTCAGCTTCGTTCTTGAAAAAGGCTGGCATAATGTCGGAATTCATCTCGTCGATACTGCCGGAAATGTCTATGATATGCAGGAAGCAGAGAATATCTGCGTCGGCAATTTCTGGACATGGGTAATCGGCGGTGTAACTGCGGCTGTCGGTGCTGCTGTGGGATTTATCCTGTTCAGAAAAAGAAGAAGACACTGATTTTATACTATTTCGTTCTGCCGCAGCTTGCGAATATTTATGCATGACTGTGGCGGAACATTCCTTACAATGATGGGAACACTTGTAAGAAATAACAGCCAGAATATCGTTCATATTCCGATTATTCGCTGGAAATGGTGTTGCCTTAATGTTATCGATATGAACAATTATGAGATCATTGATATTGTGTTATTTATTGCAGTAAATATGTGCCTTGAAAATGTAATGGATTATTTGTTGGAAAATATACAGGATGCACTTCCTGAAATCAGAAATCTGATTTTAGGGCATCTCTAAAGTTGATTTTATAAAAGGAGGTAGAATATGGCAACAATATCTTTATATGCCGCAAAAGTGAACAGAATGCCTGAATTGCTGAAAAATGCGCAGAAGAAAGTAAACGATCTGAAAAGCGAACTTAGCGGACTGAATAAAAAGATACTGAAAATAGACAGCTCAGCGTGTGACGTATACGAAGAAACAGGCATAGTACAGGCATCTGTGAGCATTCAGGGCGAACTTTATGATTCACTCGGAACGTTTTCGGACGAACTTGAAGAATTCATAAGCGAGACAATAGAAGCCGATGCAGATGCGACAGCTGTTATTAACAGCAACAAAAAGGATTTCTATGAAAAGTATTCATATCTGAAACCCGAATGCGAAAAGAGCAAATGGGAAAAATTCAAGGATAAGCTGAAAAAGGCAGGAGAATGGTGCAAGGAGCACTGGAAGCTTGTCGTGACGGTAGTGCTTGTAATAGCGGCTATCGTTGTCATTTGCGTATGTCCTGCGGCAGGTATCGGACTTATCGCCCTCGGAGCGGCAAAGGGACTTATCGCAGGTGCGGTGATAGGAGGCATAATAGGCGGAATATCGAGCAAAGCGCAGGGCGGCTCGTTCCTTGACGGATTTGAAGATGCGGCATTTTCAGGCGCACTTATGGGTGCGCTTTTCGGAGGAATCGGAGGCGCAGGTGAGCTTGCAGGACGTGTACTCGGAGAATCGTGCAAGTTTATAGCAACGTATGGTTCGACGATAAAGAATGCAACAACTGCGCTGAATGTTCTGAATCTGGGAATGGGCGGATTTGATACCATATCGCTCGCTATAAGCATATTTGACAATGACAACCCGATAGTGAAGTTCAACAAGATGCTGCATTCAAGCAAGCTGTATAACGGATTCCAGCTTACAGTCGGAGCACTCGGAGCATTCGGCGGCGGAATGATGAAGGGAATACAGTATGATATGGCAAACGGCATATCAAAATGCTTCATCGCAGGAACGCTCGTATGCACGATAAACGGCTTAACGGCAATCGAGAATATCAGGGCAGGAGACATGGTGCTTTCAGCAAATCCCGAAACAGGCGTGACGGAATACAGAAAAGTCGTTGAGACATACATAAGAGAGACAATGAAGCTTGTTCATCTTACGGTCAAGGGCGAGAAAATCATCACTACGGAAGGTCATCCATTCTACGTCAAAGACAGGGGATTTGTCAATGCCATTGACCTTACAACAGGCGATGAACTTCTTGACAGTAATGGAAATGTCCTTCTTCTCGAAGATTTCAGCGTAGAACTTGTTGATTCTCCCGTTAAGGTCTATAATTTTCAGGTCGAACAGCTGCATACTTATTTTGTTTCTGAACTGGGTGTCTGGGTGCATAATGCGGATAAGCAGTATAAAATACCAAAATCGGGAACAGGAAAGGAAAAAGCTACTGATATCCCATCACGTTTTAAAGGACAACGACCTTATGTAAACGAATCAGGAAAGCAGTTTGCCACAAGATTATGTGATGAAGCTTTTGGAAAAGGAAATTATGAAACAGGTCCAAAATCGGCATTTAATCAATTAAAAAAGTATGGTGACAGGGCATTTACTGATCCTAAATAAAACTATTTGGCGGGAGATTTATTATGGAAAAAACATATATAATTGAAATTCTTTTCAGCTGTAAAAAATATTATTTACTATGGAATGATGACTGCTTTGCTGAAAATGACGGTAAAGCTTTGATATTCTATAATATGGAAACGCTGATGAAATTTGTGCATAAAAATTCATTGCTGATATCAGAAGATATTTCAAGCTATAATTTTGATGATATTGATTGGAATATCGACAATATCTCAAATACGGAAAATTGCCGTGAATTACTTGACATATGGAATATTTTTTCTGATATGGCAGAATTTATGGAAGCGGATTTTCGTGGAGATTGTGAGGAAGATTCGATATCGGATATGTATACGGAACTGGTACAGGGAAGCAATATTGAGATATTGGAGAATGACGAATTTCATCCTGTTCCGGATAATGTACATAAAGATCTGCTGACAGATGTTATGTGTGACGGAATTAGAATTTTCAGAATGCTGACAGGAGAAAATTAAGGCAAAAGCTTACAAAGCTTTTGATTTTTGAGCTGACCTATATGCTGCAAAGGAGAATTTTATGAGTACTATAGGTATTAAAATAAACGATAATTGCTTTTCAGCTAATATAGCTAAAACTATCAGAGGCATAATCAATATTTCAATTTCCGAATTGAAAGAAAAAATCTGTAATAATGAGTTTATTTATCTTTCTGAGGACATTGATGATGAAGGATTACAAGTAATTTCTGAAATATATACAAAGTTAATAAATGACGGTACAGTATGCAGTATTTATGATGATGAAGATGAAATAAGCATAGATATCTTAAACAATCTTATATCAATGAATAATGAAATTAATATGAGAATAATTGATGAAATGGAAAATGAAGCAATAGCAGAAGAAAATGATTAATTGTCCTGTGACGGGAAATATGCAAGTTTATGACGTACAAAGTCGTCAGACGTGCTTTGTGCGGTGTTGTCTAAAACTATTTGGCGGAAGATTTATTATGGGGCATCTCTAAAAACCCGTTTTTTCTCAGAAGGGGTTATTAGAGGTGCCCTAAAGGAGAAATGAACAGATGACATATTACAGACTGCTTGATAAGCTCAATTACAACGAAGTTATAAAACATGAATCATGCAGTGTTGAATATCAGTATTCTTTTGGTGATGAAGAATGGTTCCGCAGTTCTGTCATGCTGAATTATCGATGGGCTGATAATGACGAATGCGGTCAGTATGAGGAGATAAGCGAAACAGAGGCTTTAGCTTTGCTTGATAAGCAGCGTGAAGAATATGACAGGCTTCTTGTTCTGGCGGCTGAAACTGCG
The DNA here is from genome assembly GCA_045641105.1 of Ruminococcus sp. Classification (GTDB taxonomy): domain Bacteria; phylum Bacillota; class Clostridia; order Oscillospirales; family Ruminococcaceae; genus Ruminococcus. The sequence goes on from JAZUGG010000079.1 coordinate 19,273, forward strand.
GCAAAGGCTCATGAAGGGCAGTTTGATAAAGGCGGCAAGCCGTATATCAATCACCCGAAGGCTGTGGCTGATTCACTTTCAAATACGGAGTATAAAATTGCGGCTTATCTTCATGATGTCTGCGAGGATACTCCGCTTACATTTGATGATTTGCGGAATATGGGGTTTACATACCGTATCGTAAATTCTGTCCGTCTGCTTACAAAAGACGATAAACTGACTTATGAGCAGTATCTGAGGAGACTGCGAATGGACAGCTGCGCAAGGGCTGTGAAGATCGCTGATCTGAAACATAATATGGATCTTTCACGTATTCCCGAACCATGCGAAAAGGACTTTGCAAGGGTTGAGAAATACAAAAAAGCGCTTGCTTTTCTTGAAAGTTCCGAATATGTGGATTTTGATTTTAAGCTGTGAATTATTTAGGGCAACACCGCACAAGGTCGCCAGACTTGCTTTGTGCGGTGCTGCCTTAAGGCAAGGTTGACACAGCTTTGTTTTTCGTGTATAATTTCAGGTGGAAAATAATGAGAACTTGCTTCCGTGCGGACAGGTTCTGAATGAAGGAGCTTTTGTTATGTCAGCACCAAATATAGGACAGAAAGAATTCAATGCCAATAATATTTCAGGCGATATCATCAATAAAAAAATCTGCTTGCTGGATGAAAATTCAGATATCAGCATTTTCAGTATCCTTGAACTTAATAAGTATGATAAGGATGAATAAAATCTGAGGTGAGCAGTAAGAATGGGCAGTGAATTATTCGGAACAAATTTCAAATATATAATCGATGTATCCCACGGTATCAATCAGGACGGATTTATCGCTATCGGCACTGAAAGTATCGTATACAAGGGCATAAAAGCGGCAGTCAGGGGCGGTCTTGAATTTGCCTGCGTACTGAAATTCAAGCCGAAATTTGTTTTTCAGAACGGTGAATATATTGATAAAATAAAAAAATTCAAGGAAGATGAACTTTCGGTTTTCGAGGACTTGCAGGAATGCAGGTCAGTCGTCAGGATATTTGACGTTATCGAAGACCTCGGCGACTTTGTGCTGAAATGTGACAGGACTGTCGGCGGCGTAATAAACAGGGAAAAGTATTTCTGCGTTGTTGAGGAATATATCGACGGCTGGTCACTTGAAGAATACTGCCGAAGTGAATTCTGGAAATTAAGAAAATATGAGGAGATTGGAAACGGTCTGAAAAAAGTCGTAGAATTCCATGACTTCAATGACGATGAAAAGGAAAATGTCTGCGCCACTTATTACAAAAACTATGACAATATCCTCCTCTATCAGAATCAGATACTCCATTTTATGAAGAATCTATGCGAGATACTGGAGTTCGTCACAGAGAAAAAACGTATTCTTCATCTTGATATCAAGCCCGAAAATATCATGGTCACAAAGCACGGCAAGGAAATCGTCCTCATAGATTTCGGACGTTCACGCAGGCTTCCTGACGGTGCTGACAGCGTGGAATTTTCGATGACTGATGCCGATTACAGCCATGATGAAACTATCGAGCGTATGTATTCATACAGCACCATAGGCTATGCCGCTCCCGAATGTTATGCTGATGCGGCTGAGGGAACGGCTTTTCCTTTCAGTCAGCAGTTTATCCACGGCAGAATGAGCATTGAAAGCGACATTTTTTCATTCGGTGCATCATTCTGGGAATGTCTCAATATCTTTGACCTTGTGACGAGAAATAACGAATTTTCAAGAGATCCTCATGAATTCTACCGCAGATATTTTCTGAGTGATGATGCATATTCCGACCGTGACCTTTCACTCACTTCAAGGCATTATCACCAGAAAATCGAGGACATAATCAGAAAGTGTACGAAAAAAAGAGAAACAGGCTGTGAACAGCATTCAGACAAGCGTTACTATCATTCATACAGCGAACTGAAAAAGGATATTGCCGATGCGGAAAATTCTGTCCCTACCATTGTAAGGGCGGAGAATGTAAGGGTTAGAAGTGCGTTCAGCCTTGTGGGAAAAAGCCTTTCCGTATTTACGACTATTCTTATAATTATCCTCATTTTCAGGCTTTCGGGTTTCAGGATAGCCGAAAAGAAATGGGACGAGCTTACGGCAAATTATCAGAGTACGCAGTTTTCACGCCTTGAAAGCATTGCGTCAGACCTTGTAAAGACTGTTCCTGATTCGGGATTTGATGACGTTTACCGCAGAATATCGTCATTCACATATTCCGACGGCGATATCGACGAACAGGAAGCCGCTCTGCTTGTAAGTCTCCTTGAAAAGCGCAGAAACAGGATTTCGGGACAGTATATCGACGAGATAATGCAGTATGCAAATACAAGGAAATTCAGGGAGATTTCCGTTGAGATAATGAAGCTTGATGTATCTGCTGACAGCACAGGCTATGATTTTGCGGCGGCTATTTACAATACCGAGGTCAAAAAGGAAAAATATGACGAGGCATACAGGCTTCTTGCTGAAAAATACAATGATGTTCAGTTCAGGAATGCCGCAGTCAAGCTGAAAAATATCCTTGACAATGATGCTGCTGTTGCCGTTATTTCGGAAAAAACAGGCATTGCCAAAGATGAGATAACTGCGCTTTTTGAAATGACAGGGGATTATTCGTGAGGTGAAATATGAACAGGAAAAAATATCTGATACTGCTTAAATATATCGTTGATTCATATCTGAAAACTTTTATTTTTACCGTGCCTTTTGCGGCAGTGCTGTTCGTTATCCTGAAAGTAAGCGGAATGTATGACAGGCTCGACCTGAAATTCGATTCTCCCGTACTGACGCTTCCGCTTATCACGGCACTTGCGCTTTCGTTCATAGTGTTCATTTTCGGTTCGATACTCTATGTGTACAAATACAGAAGAACTGCGCAAAAAACTGCATTTTACAGGGCTGCTGCCGAAGCTGTTGACAGTCAGCTCGGAAATGACGGCAGGAAAGGCGAAAACAGATGAAAAACAATGAAATAATGATATCCGTGAAATTTGATACGGAAAAAGTGAAAGGTGAAATGTCATTCCTTGTTCTCAGGGACATAACGCTGAAAAATCTGATAGAAGCCGTTTACTACGGACTGAAAAAAAATCCGCAGTTCAGCGAAAGATATGCGGCTTTCAGACATTACCTGAAAACGCACAAGGAACTAATCGTGCTATATACCATAAGCGGAAAGCACAGCATAATCGATTTTACAGAGGTATACGGCGAAAACAAAACAAGAGTCTTTGATATGACGCTTGATAAGCTTGGATTTGTTACGTCAAGCTGTATTCTTGTGACCGAAAGCACCGAACTCAATATCCCGTCACTGTTCAGCGCAGGGGAGTCGGGCGGATATATCCTGAACGAAAACAGCGGTCTTGAATACAATATCAGCACACGCCGCCTGAATGTTATCGAATCATCTGTCATCGACATCATTCCGCCGAATGAGATGCCTGCCCGTGACAAGTCCACACTGCTCGATATTATTATCCCTACCGTTCTTTCAACAGGCGGTATGCTGGGGGCAAGACTGCTTATTACAAAGCTTGCGCCCTCTGCCGCAGGAATGGGCGGTACTATGCTCCTGATGTCGGGTGCAATGGGCGTTGTGGCTCTTGTTACATCGACATACAACTACTTCAAAAAGCGCAGGGACCACAGCTTGTCTGTAAGGGAATGGAAGGAAAACTATGAAAACTACATCTCCCGAATGATAAAGCGCATAAGGACATGGCAGGAAAGCGACATCGTTTACCTGAACACGACTTATCCCGATATGGGCGAGCTTTTCAGGAATACGGCTGAGATAAGCGGCATGATATTCTCACGCTCAAGGAATGATGCAGACTTTATGAAAATATCCCTCGGTACTTCCGATGAGGTAAAGCCGCTTTTCGAGATAAGATATGACCGCAAGGACAACATCTTCTACGATATCTTCTACAGAATGAACGGCGAGGGCGACGGCATTGAGATAATCCTCCCCGATAAGAAGAAAAAGCGCAGGAAAATGACTCCCGAAGAAAGCAGCAAGCTTGATGAAAACAAGTTTCTGCTCACCGACCTTGCCTATAATTTCGCCAACAAGGGCATTACCGAAAACAACAGGGTGATAGGCTTCAATTACCTGAGAAGTCTGCGGAAAGATAAAAAGCCGCCGCTTCTCCTTGACCTGAAAAGCTGCGGTGTTCTCGGAGTTATTTCCGATGACAATGACATTTCCGAAAAGTTCATAAGGCATACCGTCTATGAGCTTGCATTCTATCATTCGCCTGAGGACCTCCAGTTCGTTTTCCTTTTCAATGAGGAAAAAGACGAGCAGAAACAGAATGCGCTCCTTGACAAGTACAGATATCTTCCGCATACGAATGAACTTCTTGACGGTGTTTCGCAGTTCGTTTTTGACAAGGAAAGTTCAGGCGTGGTTTTCGGTCAGCTTCTGAGCATCATGAACGAGCGCAGCGGCAGCAGAAAAGAATCCGAGGACGATAAGGGCGATAATAGCGAGGATAATAAGCTTACACAGATAGTCTGCATCGTTTTCAATGACTATGATATCAAGGAAACAGGCTTTTCAAAATATCTTCCTGAAGTTCCTGTTGAGGGCGAACCTTATGTGAACAAGCTTGGGCTTACGTTTATCTTTATTCAGCCGCATAAGGAAATGCTCCCGAAATACTGCGGAAATATCGTGGATATCGACAACGAGAACTCAAACGAAAGAAAAGTCAGCCTCAGATACAATGTCCTCAACCGTGAGACACTCAATATGCTCAGCGAGGACAAAAGCGACAAGAGCAAGGCGCATAATACCGATAATCTCATTGAATACAAGCACTTCCAGAACAGGTATATCTTTGACAGCAACGACATGACCGACAAAAGCTTTGAGCTTGCATACAGACAGCTTAGTGCGATCTACTATAAGAGAATAGCCGAAAACGGAAATGTTCCGTCTATGGTGTCGCTGTTTGAGCTTTACGGCTACGATTCCGAAAAAGTCGAAAACGGAAGCATCAGGGACGATATCGTCAATAACTGGAGCGATACCGCAAAGAATGACGTTACAAGAAATCTGCGTATCCCTATCGGCAAAAATGAGCACGGAAATATGTACCTTGACCTCTATGAAAAGGCTGACGGCCCTCATATGCTGGTTGCAGGTACGACAGGTTCGGGTAAATCCGAAACGATAATCACATACCTCATCGGTCTGTGCATGAAGTATTCGCCCGCTGACCTCAACCTTATGCTTGTTGACATGAAGGGCGGCGGCTTCTCCGACAGACTGGGCGATCTTCCGCACTGTGTCGGCGTTGTCACCGATACGGCAGGCGAGGACGAGGGGACTCCTGCGGCATATATGCTGAAACGTTTCCTTGAATCGCTCAATGCCGAAATAAAGCGCAGAAAACTGCTTTTGTCGGAGTTCGGCGTGGACAATACCGACGCATATATGAGGGCACTGCGCATAATCCGCAGAATACAGAGTTCTCCCGAAGGCTCGGACAACAGCGAACTTATCAGCAAACTCAATGACAAGCAGAAAGAACTGCTTTCACGAGCTCCTGATGAACTCAAGCCGCTTTCGCATCTTGTGCTTGTAGTTGATGAATTCACGGAACTGAAAAGATTTTCAAGCGAGTCGGATGATGTTGACTTCATCGCAGAAATTACCACTATTGCACGAGTAGGACGTACACTCGGATTCCATATCATTCTCGTTTCGCAGAATATCGAGGGCGCTGTCACCGATGACATCAGAGTTAACTCAAAGGCGAGAATATGCCTTAAAGTAGCCACAAAACAGGCTTCAAAGGAAATGCTCGGAACTGCCGCCGCCGCCGCACCGACAATGCCTCTCAACGGCAGAGCGTATCTCCTTGTAGGTACGGGCACACGTTTTGAATATTTTCAGTCAGCCTACACGGGCGCAAATAAAAATATGAACCTTGCACCTGTCGTGAAGGTTTCAAATGTCCTTAATTCGGGAACTGCCGACGATAAATTCTATTCCTCCGACAAGGACAACGAGTGCGAAAAAATTAAAAACAGAAATGTCAGCGAACATGATACACAGCTTGCATACATAGTGAAAACCATTATTGAAGCGGGAAAAAGCTTTGAACGTCCTGTAAGCATATTCCTTCCGCCTCTGCCATCGGTTATCAGTGACGCAACAGAATGGGAGGGAATATAATGAAACTTGATAAAATGATATGCAGTCCCGGAAAGTTCGATATCCCTGTGATCCAGCAGCAGCCGCCTTTCAGGGTGGATCTGCTTGATTCAAATATAATGCTTTTCGGCTCGTCTATGAGCGGCAAGACCTCATTCCTGAAAAATCTCATAAACATACTCCACAAGAAATACAGCGTGGAAAACGAACAGATATTCATCCTCGATTTCGGCGGCTCGATGTCGGATTACAGGAATATGCCGCTTGTTTCAGCTTATTATGACAATTCAAACGAGGAATATGTCAAGAGAACATTCAGGATAATGGAGAATATTCTGAAAGAGAATATACGTAAGCTTGACGGAAAGAATTTTCGTGAAGCAGATGACGGTCAGCAGCCTGTGCATACGACTTTTCTCATCGATAATTTCAACGCATTTATTGATGAACAGCGCTATTTTTCCTATCATGAAAAATTTGCAAGACTGTCCCGTGACGGTCTGTCGAAGGGTATAACGATAGTCATAACTGCCGCAGAAACCAAGGGCATTACGCCGTATATGGGCAGTTTCAGACAGAAGATAGCTTTCGAGATGCCGCAGGACAAATACAGCGAGATATTCATCTCAAAGACGGGCATTATCGGCAATAATCCGGGACACGGCTTTGCAAATGTCACGATAAAGCCGGAGGGGATAACAGGCACATTCAAAATGAATCTGCCATATGAAGTGCTCACCTCAAAGCCTGACAGTACAGCTGAAAATTCGGAATTTACCGCAAAACTGCAACAGAAATTCGCATACGACGAGGCAAGCGGCACATTCGGCAGACAGGTGAAAAAGTACAGAACATTCCCGAAGGAGCTGACTTTTGCGGATTATGCGGCACTTACAGAAGATGCACCGCTTTTATGTGAGGGGATAACTGTCGGTGTCGGACTTGACTATGTGAATTTCGAGCCAGTGACTATCGATTTCTCAAAATCCCATGTTGCGGCGATATACGGCAAAAAGGAATTCGGAAAGACGAATCTGCTGAATATCCTCCTGAACGGCATAGCAAAGGCTGATTCTAAGGCACGTTTCGTGTTCTTTGATGACGGACGTGAGCAGCTTTCGGAGATACATGAACGTATGAAGGAAGGATATGACACGGTGATGATAAATAAGTTTGAGACTCTTAGCCTTGAACGAAAAGACGGTACGGAGGTCATGAAGAAACTTTCTCCGCTCCAGCAGTTCTATATCTACCTTAACCGTAATTATATCGAGCTTGACAAGAAGTTCATGGCTCCATACTATGACCTCAGCGACCAGCTTAAAAAGGAGTATGAGCTTGTTCCGGACTGCCAGAATGAGGAGACACCGCTTACGGTATTTGTTCTCCAGAGCAAGCAGATATACCTGAATTCCGTTGAATGCAGGCGTTTTATCAACAGCATTATGCCTCAGCTTGCGGCGGCTGCCGATGAAAGAAAGTTCGTTTTCATTTTCTCCGATGTCCAGAAGATAAGCGACGGCGAGCAGAATTCGTTCTTCAACAATATTATTTCGTCGGTATTTCTTCTTGATAACATTGCGGAATTTGCGTCAGAGCGTGGACAGAGATCCATTTTCGGCAATATGGACGTGAAGTATCTGAAAGATGAGTATGCAAGGTGTGAGCTTGGCGACGGATATTATTATGATGCCGAAGCAGACAGGCTGACTAAACTGAAATACATAAAGGCGGATGAATATGTCAGCGGCTGATGTGCGCAGAGCGGAATTTCATCTTCCGGGACTGTTTGAATTTTATGATTTTTACAAGGTATTTCTGCCGCTTTTTTTCAGCCGCAGGGAATATTTTTACGATTGGTGCGGTATCGGTTCTGTGTACGGTGCGCCCTCTGACTGCATATGGAGCGGAGGACGCTTCGGCGGCGGAGATGCTGATGATGCGGAGGAGATACTGTCATTCTTCAACGGATACGGCATCTCCGCACGCCTGACATTCAGCAATTCACAGCTTAGGGAGGAGCATCTCTCCGACAGGAAATGCGGCAGATTATGCAATATTTTCGAGAGCAAAGGCACGGTTCAGAACGGCGTTATAGTGCATTCGGATATTCTTCTTGAGCATCTGAAAAGTAACTATGGCGGCTTGTATTTCGTTTCGTCAACAACAAAGGTGTTGACTGATTTTCAGGAGTTCCGTGACGAACTTGACCGTGATGAATTCAGGTATGTCGTGCCTGATTTCCGCCTTAACAGGCAATTCGGACTGCTGAACGGATTATCCGCAGACGAAAAAGGCAAGGTGGAATTTCTGTGCAATGAATGCTGCTGGACAGGATGCACTGAACGCAGGAAATGCTATGAAAATGTCAGCCGCAGGATACTTGGCGAAAGCTGTCCCGAACACAGGTGCAGTGCGCCGCATGGAAATGAAGGCTACCGCTTTTCAAGGGCTATGGAGAATCCGCAGTTTATCGGCAAAAATGATATCTTTGAGAAATATCTGCCTGCCGGATTCAGCAATTTCAAGCTTGAAGGCAGAGGGCTTGGAACTGCGGTACTGCTTGAATTTCTGCTGTATTACATGGTGAAACCCGAATATCACATACACGTCAGGGAGCATATTTATCTTGACTGTATGCTCGACCTGTTCTGAAAAAAGCCGCATATACACGGCAACAGCTTTTATTTTTTTAAAAAAATAAAAACCGCCGAAGGCGGCATTTCCGGGGTCAAGGGGGATGTTATCTCCCTTGCAGGGGGTGTACGAGGGGTGCGGGTGTCCGGTGGACACCTCTGCGAAGCAGAAGCACCGACCGA
>JAZUGG010000080.1:0-23102 GCA_045641105.1 Ruminococcus sp.
GGTGTACGAGGGGGACAGAGTCCCCCTAAGAAGCAGTAAACCGAGCGAAGCAACGGTTTACGGACTGTCCGCAGTCATATACCTCGGCTTGACCGACGAAAAAGCTTTAATCTATAAAAGTAAATGCTGTTGCCATGTGCCGCCCCCAGCATCCCATTGACACAAAACAAAGCGACATGAACGGGAGTCCGAGGGCGTACTCCCCTACACATAAACAATAATATATGCTTTTATAATCTTCTGCCGATAACAGCCCAGTTCATGGCATCTGTTATCTCGACTTCAGCAAACTGTCCGATAAGTGAACTGTCGCCTTCAAACTCAACGATGATAAATTCATCGCTTTTGCCTGAAACATAGCCATCACGCTTTTTAGACACATCATCAACGAGCACACGCATCTTTCTGCCGATAAATCGCTTATACCCTTCTGTTGAGATACCACGCTGTACATCAAGCAGTCTGCGCATACGCTGTCCTTTGGTATCATCATCGGTTTTGTCATCTATTTCAGCGGCTTTCGTGCCCGTGCGCTTTGAGTAGATGAATGAGTAGATATTGTCATACTTCACACGCTTTATCAGGTCAAGAGTAGCCTCGAAATCCTCGTCGGTCTCATTCGGGAAGCCGACAATAATATCGGTAGTAAGCGAAAAATCGCTGTCCTTACTGCGGATATAGTCAACTATTTCAAGATATTTTTCTGCGGTATAGCGGCGGTTCATTCGTTTCAGCACATCATCGCTTCCGCTCTGTACGGGAAGATGCAGATGCTTTGCGGCTTTTTCGCAGTCAAAAATTGCATCGATAAGTTCCTTTGAGGCATCTTTCGGATGTGAGGACATGAAGCGTATGATGAAATCGCCCTCAATATCATTTACAGCACGTAAAAGCTGCGGAAAACTCATTTCGCATTCACGGTCATTGCCGTAGGAATTGACATTCTGACCGAGGAGCATTATCTCCTTATAGCCGTCACGGACAAGCTGTCTTACCTCATTAATGATATCCTGAGACCTGCGGCTGCGTTCTCTGCCCCTGACATACGGAACAATACAGTATGTGCAGAAATTGTTGCAGCCGAACATGATAGGCACAGATGCCTTGAAACTGCTGTCACGTATCTGCGGAACAGTGTCGGAAAAGTCATCGTATTCGCTGATATCAGCCGAGAACTTCACGCCGTTCAGGCAGTCAAGAAGCAGTTTCGGCAGGGCATTTATTGCATATGTACCCATGACGAAATCTACCTGCGGATATGAATTTCTGATTTTTTCAGCAATATGGCTCTGAGCGGTCATACATCCCGAAATGCCGATGATAAGCGAAGGTTTCAGTTCCTTCAGCTTTTTCATACTGCCTACAATGCCGAAAACCCTGTCCTCTGCGTTCTCACGGACAGCGCAGGTATTGAGGATGATGATATCGGCTTTATTTTCATCGTCTGTGAAGTCACAGCCCATTTCGCCCAGCAGTCCCTTTATTTTTTCACCGTCGGAGCAGTTGAGCTGACAGCCGAAGCTTCTGACATACGCAAGAGGTTTTCGCTCGGCAAAAATATTCCTTATCTGCATAACAGCATCATTGTTGTTCAAAGCAATGACCTCACTTTCAATAAAAGTCTCTAATGTATTATTATACCATAAAGTATGCTTTCTTTCAAGAGTATTTTTGAAAATAAAAACGGACACCCGAAGATGTCCGTTTATCATGCAGAACCGACAAACGATTCTGCTGTTATTCAGCAGTACCGACGAATTTTTCATAAAATTCGGTAACAGAAGTTCTGCCCGAAAATCTTGTTTCGTCTGTATAAGCGCCTGTATATTTGCCGTCCTGGAAGATATAGTATCTTTCCTTGTCCTGAACAACGTCAAGAGTTGCCTTGCCGCCATCTGACAGAGTATATTCAGCTGACAGAACAGGTTTTTCAAGCTTTGGTGAAACGCTGTCATCAACGCCTGTTATCGGCAGTAAAGTGAATGAATCATAGAAATTCTGGAAGTTTGTATAGCTTTCCGAAGAATCGATATCGATTTCTTTTCCTTCGACCTTACATTTGCGGTTTGTTACGTCAATATCGGCTGATACCTTTGTATCACCGGCTTCAAGTTCAATACTGCTGACGCTGAACATATCCGCACCTGAAATTTTCTGAAGGAAGAAGTCATAAGGTGTCTTGTTGATGATGTCGAGGTCTGCGGTATAGTATATCTCGACCTGTTTGTCACTGCCCATAAGAACATAGCAGTAATTCGGATCTTCCTCCATGACCTTGACGCTGAACTTCCATTCGCTTCCGTCAGTACCCTCGAAGATGACCTCTCCGTCAGGATCGTCAAAGCTGTATTTCTTCATGTCATCAAGATTTTCGTCAAGCATTTCCTCTGCTTCAAGTCTGATAAGGTTATTCAGTTCGGCAGTAACAGATGACTGAACAATGGTGAGCATAGGATATCTGTCACCGACTGTCCACATATTCGTGCCTGTGTCATAGATAAGTTCGCAGGTTTCCTTTCCCTTGTTCTTTATCTTGACATTCTTGATATCTTCAAGAGCATACGGAACGAGGTCTTTAGCCTTTAAGGTAAGTCTGTCCGCAAAGAGTGCGCTTCCGTAAACAGAATCTATCGCATAGATATTCGGCTTGTCGCCTGTCATTACGTAGTAATAGTCTCCCGTAGGGCTTTTCTTTCCGAGATAAAGCGTATGTTCGCCGCTTTCGTCCCATACCACTATCTTTTCAGGATCATCAAGACCATACATACCCTTGTTTTCGTCTGTAGCCTTTCCGTAGCAGATATCAGCCGTAAGGTCTGAAGTATATGTACGTATAAGCTGGATATAGACCTGATCGAGATCAAAATCATCACGGTTGGTCAGTACCCATTGGTCTGAATCGTCCTTTTCTGTGATATACTGACCGTCAGCGCAGTTGAATTCGATTTTTGTAACAGCTTCCGAATCGAACTTAAAGAGAACATTGTCATCAAGCTGTTCTGATGCCTGACGCTTTTCCTCGTCTTTTTTGTCCTTAACGATCATATATGCTCCGACAGAACCGCCTGCCAGAACAATAAGCACTGCAAGAGCAGCAATAAGTTTCTTCATTATGCGTGTCTCCTTTTAAGCCATACACATACGCCCACAATTGCAACAGCCACAGGAATGACAATGATTATTGCAATAACGCTCTTGGCATGACCTGCATCTCTGAAAGTCATGTAGTCATAAGATGTGATCTTGTTGCCTATGCCCATTTTAACATCGCTGTCAAAAAGCCATGTATTTGTGAAGGTCACGAGCATCTGTGAGCCGCTGACAGAAGGTGATATCTTATCAGTATCGATGATATCCGTACTTCCGACAACGATAAGTTTGCCTGATGTAAGGCGGTTGAGAGCATAGTAGCCATAATCAAGGGATATGTCTGAAAGCTTGTTTGCCTCAGCCTTGGTAACCTCATCGCCGCCCATAGGTGTACTCTTTGTGGTATAGTTTCCGTCAGCACCTGCCACGTTTCTGATGATAGGAGAAACTTCAACATCGGAAGCATTTGCAAATGATGTCTCACCGATAAGAGCAAAACTTCTTGTGCCTGAAATGCCTGCGATATATTCGCCTTCTTCGATAAGATAGTTTATCTCGGAGGTGAGGTCTTCCGTATAGTCTCCTGTAGTCGGAGGATATTCAACACGCATGAAGTTTTCGCTCTGCTTCATGTCTCTGTCCTGAAGCTGATTTACAGCGGCAGATTCGGTTACTGTGTTGTAGTCCATGATGATACCGAATTGTTCAAGGATACTTTCGATATTCATGAATCTTCCCTTTGTTTCGGTAGGGGCAAGCATCATTGAAAGAGAGCCGCCGGCATCAAGATATGCCTTGAGAAGTTCAGTCTCGTCATCAGTAAGGTCAGACTGCGGGCCTGCAAGATAAATTATCTTGGCATTTGCAGGGATACCGCCCGTTTCGCTGAGGTTTATCTCCTTAACGTCATAGTTGTTTGTTTTGAGCTGGTCAGCGTATACGCTGTATGCATCATTGATGGATTTTTCGCCGTGTCCTGTAAGGAAGTACACAGTCGGGAGAGAACCGCTTGTACAGGTCTCGATAGCGGCATCGATAAGTTCCTCGCCAGCGTACTGGAAAGTTCCGTCGGAGTCTGTCTGGAAAATCTTGTTATGATCGATACGCTTTGTTGTGCTGCCGCAGCGTACAAAGATATCACCTTCGCTTATGCTGAGCATACCGTTGTTTGTCAGGTCATTTGCAAGCTGTGGATTGGCATTCGGTCTGAAACAGGTAAGCTTGATATTGTCACGCTCGTCAAGCTGTGTGAGAGTGTGATAGAGTGACAGATATTCAGGAGCATCACGGAAGTATTCCAGAAGCGACAGATAGTATACTTCTATCTGCTTGTCGGATGTGGAGTCGAGAAGTTCAACTGTCCTTGGATCAAGAGTATATCTCTTTGAAGGTGTCATGTCGTAAACCTTGTCATAGTAGCTGACAATGAGGTTTATCGGTACGAATACCAGAAGCACAAGTACGGCAAGTACGAATGCTATCGGGCCTGAAAGATTGAATTTGCGTTTTTTCATCAGAACTTACCCCCTGTTCCAGCGTCTTTTCTCAATGGAGATGAAAGTCCACGCAAGAAAGACAATGATCGCAGAGCCAAAGAATACCAGATCTGAAAGGCGGACAAAGCCCTGTGAGAAGTATGAGAATCTCGGCTGTGCAGCGAAGGAATAAAGAACTGACTGAACCTTCGGATACTGTGAAATAAACGGTGTGTTTGAGAAGTCATCAAGGAAAAGTACGGCGAACATTACAATTTCACCGATAATAGCTGCAATTATCGAGTTTTCCGTGAATGACGAAATGAGCATACCGAGGGCAATGTACATTGTTCCCCAGCAGAAAATGCCGATATATGCACAGATAAGCTGACTTATAACGACTTCACCGTTGAATGCGGTGATTATAGGGAAAATAGTTGTGCCTGCGAGCATGAAGATGTAAACTGTAACGTTTGCAAGGAATTTAGCAATTACTATCTTCAGTTCACTGACAGGCGATGTCATGAGCAGTACTTCCGTACCGAATTTTCGTTCATCTGCGAAAGTTCTCATAGTCATGATAGGAATGAGGAATATGAGATAGATTATGATATTGTAGAAAACTTCCGTATAGCAGAATTTGAGCGTATTCGATGAATCCATGTCACCGATAGCAGTTGCGAATGTATAGGTGAACAGCAGCATGAAAAGAGCTGCGATAGCATAGGCAAAGGGCGTGTAGAAGAATGACTGCAGCTCCTTCTTATAAATAGGAAACATGATCAGTTTTCCTCCTTTTCATCAGTATCTTCGGCTTCCTGAGACTTGTCCTCGGGAACGACAGCTTCAAGAAGTTCCTGAAGGCTTGCTTTCTGTACGGGGCGGTTGATAAGTTCAACGAATACCTTTTCAAGGTCAGGCTTATCTGAGTAAACTTCAAGAATGCTGACGTTGTTTTTCAGGCATTCCGAAAGAAGCACATCACGCACTTTTTCTTCTTCGCCGCTAAGCTGAACGGTGAAAGATGTGATATTGTTGCCCTCGTCGATTATCTCGGATATTTCCTTCACGCCATCGGTAGCATTGATTATTGCTGTTGCAGCAGCCTTGCTTCCTGCCACTTTAATATGTAGCGTAAGGCCGTTTCTGAGCGGCTTTTCAAGGTTTTCGATAGTGTCAATGGCTCTTATCTCGCCCTTGTTGATGATTACTACCCTGTCGCAGACCGCACTGACCTCACTGAGGATATGCGAGCTGAAAATAACGGAATGTTCCTTTTTAAGGTCTTTTATGATGTTTCTTACCTCGACAACCTGATTCGGATCGAGACCTACGGTCGGTTCGTCGAGAATGAGGAATTTCGGGTTTCCGAGAAGTGCCTGAGCAAAGCCGACACGCTGTTTGTAGCCCTTTGAAAGGTTGCGTATGAGCTTGTTCTGTACGTCCTCAATTTTGAGCAGCTTCATGACACGCTGCATTTCCGACTTCTTCTTTGAGCCTTTCAGTCTTTTAAGACCTGCGCAGAAGGCGATGTACTCCCTGACCTTCATATCGGGATAAACAGGCGGTATCTCCGGAAGATAGCCGATGTTCTTCTTAGCCTTGACAGGCTCGGCGGTGACATCAGTACCGCAGATCGTGACTTTTCCTCCGCTCATCGGAAGGAAGCCTGCGATCATGTTCATGGTCGTGGATTTGCCCGCACCGTTCGGGCCGAGAAATCCAAGAATCTCATTATCATTTATTGTAAAGCTGATATCGTTTACAGCACGGTTTTTGCCGTAATACTTTGTAAGATTTTCAATAGTAATCATGAGCTTCTCCTTTCATTTTAAATTTGAACGCTCCGCACATACAGTTTGCAGGTCTGTGACAGCGGATAAGTTCCAATGCGATGATACTGCGCATACAGTGCTGCCGCAATGGTGAAAACCCACAAAGAAAACTGCCTCCCACAGCAGACTGTGAGCATCGCCATATATCATCACAACATACACAGCTATTATCGCAGAATTTTATTAACGCTGTATGAATATTTTATGAACATAATGTTAAATAACAAAAAATGCAGTAAGCTGCGAATAATAGCGAGTGTATTTATCCTGATAAATATTATAGCGTATCTGTGTGAATTTTGTGAAAGTTTATTGTAAAGAGAATGAATATTGAAAGCTCTGATTTAAAATATTACATAATTAACATTTGAGCAATACAGCGAAAATCCGCAACTTTTGGTCAGTGGACATATTGTACAAAAAGGAATACACCAATGTGTGCATTGCAACAAAATTTAGTTTAGCGTCTTATTAAACCAATCCAAACTGTTGACACCGAAAGAAATGTAGCATATAATAAATCTTGAAAATAGTTTGAGAATTGCGTGTTGACTTCGTGAAACGATCCACGCAGTGTACGAAGTATTTTCGTATGCAGTTCCCTATATTACGACAGTTGCATCAACTCAGACACATATCACAGATTTGCAGAATAAGGCTTCTAATCAAGCCTTTTTTCAGCATTTTTCTTTTTGTGCCTTTGCTGTGCCATGCGTTAGTCAGGGAACTAAACCATTTAAAACCACTATATTATTATGAGAGGGGTTAATACAAATGATAAGCAAAAAAACAAAAGCTCTTGCTGCAGGTATCCTTTCAGCAACAATGGCAGCTTCTGCTGTTGCTCCTATCGTAGCTTCTGCTGAAAGCTATGCTGACGTTTTCTCTGATCTTTATGACAAGGTTATCACAAACGGTGAAGAGAACGGCTACCTCAGCTCACAGAAAAACGGTTCATCATTCGGTATTCCTTACCATGCTAAGGAAACTCTCGTAGTTGAAGCTCCTGACTACGGTCACGAGACAACTTCTGAGGCTATGTCCTACATCGTATGGGTTGCTGCTATGCATGATGCACTCGTATCAGAAGGACAGATCTCCGGTTCAAGCGACCTCAAGAAGGCTTGGACAACTATGGAAGCTCTTATCCCTGGTTGGTCTGAAGCTTCAGGAAGAAGCAAAGAGATCGAGTACGGCTCAATCTGGAAGCAGGAAAAGCTCAAGGCTGATACTGCTGAAGAAGGCGACTCACCAGAGGATTATCCTACAAAGCAGCCGGGCGTTGATGCTATCAACCCGCTTTATGATGCTTTCAAGTCCGCTTACGGTTCAGATAACGGTTACTACCTCATGAACTGGCTCGCTGACGTTGATGACTGGTATGGATTCAGCAAGGGCACAAAGGGCGAAGGCAAGTTCACATTCATCAATACCTTCCAGAGAGGTGAGGAAGAGTCTTGTTTCGAGACAGTTCCTGCTCCTTGTCTTGAAGAACTTAAATGGGGTATGGAGAGCTCTGATAAGGATAACGGTAACGGTATCAAGGCTATCTTCAACGGTAAGGACAAGGTTCCTTCACAGTACTCCTTCACAAACGCTCCTGACGCTGAGGACCGTGCTATTCAGGCTATCTACTTCGCAAATCATCACGGCGTAGACTGCGGCGAGATCTCTGCTCTCGCAGGTAAGATGGGTGACCAGTGCCGTAACGATATGTTCGATAAGTACTATAAGGAAATCGCTAAGGATACAAAGATCACATCTTCTTCTGCAGGCATGAAGTCAAAGCACTACCTCATGGCTTGGTATACAGCTTGGGGCGGAGCACTCTCAGCAAGCTACGGCGACTACGGCTGGGCTTGGCAGATCGGCTGCTCACATTCACATCAGTTCTATCAGAACCCACTTGCTGCTTACGCTCTCCTTTATGATGATGCTATCAACTCAGGTATGAAGGCTAAGGATGCTGACGCTGACTATAAGGAATCACTCAAGAGACAGATCGAAATGTACCTCTGGCTCCAGTCAGTTGAAGGCCCATTCGCAGGCGGCTGTACAAACTCATACAAGGGACGTTATGAAACATATCCTTCAGGCCTCCCGACATTCTATGACATGGTATTCGTTGCTCACCCTGTATACGCTGACCCTGGTTCAAACCACTGGATCGGTAACCAGGTATGGTCAACACAGCGTCTTGCTGAACTTTACTACTATGTAAAGATGAACGGCGATGATTCAGGTCAGACATACGGCGGTCTCTCACTTGAAGAAGCTCTTGAAGCACTCCTTTCAAGATGGATCACATGGTTCGAGGAAGAAACCAAGTTTGACTATGTTGACGAAGACGGCAACAAGCATACATATGCTATCCCATCTAACCTCGACTGGGGCGATGGCGGTCACAAAACAGATGAAAAGTGCGTTCCTGACACATGGACAGGTACATACGATCCAAATGGCAACCAGAAGCTCCACGCTACAATCACAGGTTACGGCCAGGGCGATATCGGTTGTGTATCTTCACTCTGTAACACACTTATCTATTATGCTAAGGCTAACGGCGTAACACCGGATAAGGCTGACTTCAACTCTACAAATATCGCTGAAAAAGGTCTTGCTATGGCTGATAAGATCCTCAAGGCTCAGTGGGAAGAAGGTAAGGACGATTACGGTATCTCCTTCGAGGAAAGCAACGGAAGCCTCAAGAGAATCTTTGAGCAGAAAGTTTATATTCCTGATTACTATTCAGGTACAATGCCTGACGGTTCTAAGCTCGAACCGGGTGCTACATTCAGCTCTATCCGTGAAAGCTATGAAAAGGATTCTATGTATAAGGCTTGTAAGGAAGTTTACGATTCAACAGGCGGCACAGAGGATTACAAGTTCAAGCTCCACAGATTCTGGCATGAAGGCGACTGTCTCATGGCATACGGCGGAATGGCACTCCTCTATCCTGGCGTAGAGTTAGGCTTTGCATCTAATGAAGGAACTACAACCACAACCACAACCACAACTACAACAACCACAACTAAGGAAACAACCAAGGAGACAACAACAGTAACCACAACTAAGGAAACTCCTGGTAAGGTTACTCTGTATGGTGACTCTAACTGCGATGGTTCTGTAAACATGGGTGACGTTGTTCTTATCATGCAGTCACAGGCTAACCCTGATGTATTCGGCATCAACGGTTCTGATAAGACACACATCACAGAACAGGGACAGCTTAACGGTGACGTTTACCAGAATGGTTCAGGTATCACAAATAACGATGCTCTCTCAATCCAGAAGTATCTCCTTGAACTCATTGCTGAGCTTCCAGAGTAATAATTTTTGTTCATACGGTTTATTAAGAGGACACTTCGGTGTCCTCTTTTTATTGCTTAACGGAATCTCTAAAAGATATATATTTTGTCGTTACTGCTGAATATGTGCAATGTTCTTTGTTTGTTTTGCATGATAAACAGGCATCTCGGAGCGTCTGTTTTTATTTTCAAAAACTCTTGCTTTTTTATGTTTACAGTGGTATAATAATATAATAGCATAATGTGTAATTATGCCAAAATCCAAATGAAAGCAGGAGATACCGTGCTTAAAAGTATGACAGGCTATGGCAGGGCACAGAAAATCATTAACGGACGTGACATTCTTGTTGAGATACGCTCCGTTAACCATAGATACTACGAGTATTCGTCAAGGATCCCCCGCACTTACAGCTATATTGACGAAAAATTGAAAGCACTGCTTAAAACCTCGATATCAAGAGGCAAAGTTGAAATAGCCGTTACTATTAATAATATTGAGGGTAAAGATACCGAGATCGCCATAAATAAAGGCGCTGCCGAGGGCTATGTAAATGCTCTCAGAAGCGTTTCCGCTGAACTCGGTCTTGAAGATGACCTTACCCTTTCAAAACTCATAAAACTGCCGGATATATTCAATATCCAGAAAACTCCCGACGACGAGGAGCAGATATGGAGCGATGTTTCATCTGTTGCAGATGAAGCAATTGCAAATTTCGTAAACATGAGAAGCACCGAGGGCGAACGCCTTAAAGCCGATGTCAACGAAAAAGCTGACGGAATACTTGCAATGGTCGCAGAAGTTGAAAAGCTCTCCCCCATTACCGTCGAGAATTACAGAAACCGACTTTTCAAAAAGCTCAGTGAAGTCCTTGAAGCCAAGGATATCGATGAACAGCGTATTCTCACCGAAGCTGCTATTTTCTCGGAAAAGATCGCAGTTGATGAGGAAACTGTACGTTTAAGAAGCCATATATCACAGCTTAAAACCATGCTTGACGGCGAAGAAGCTGTGGGCAGAAAACTTGATTTCATCGTTCAGGAAATGAACCGTGAGGTCAATACGATAGGCTCAAAAGCTCAGGATCTCAACATCACCAAACTCGTTGTTGACATGAAAGCCGATATCGAGAAAATACGTGAACAGATCCAGAATATAGAATAAACTGCCATGAAGCTTGTAAATATAGGTTATGGAAATATGGTCTCGTCTGACCGCATAGTTACTGTTGTAAGCCCCGAATCTGCGCCGATAAAGCGTCTTATTCAGGAAGCCCGTGATGACGGCAGGGCGATAGATGCGACCTATGGAAGAAAAACAAGAGCCGTGATAATCATGGACAGCGGTCATGTTATCCTGTCCTCGCTCATTACGGAAACTCTTGCGGCAAGAATTAATGGTTCAGGAGGTTCAGACGATGAATAAAGGCAGACTTATTATCTTTTCCGCTCCGTCAGGCTGCGGCAAGGGTACTATGCTTGAACAGATTCTCAAAGACGAAAATTTCTGTGTATCCGTTTCGGCTACTACACGCAAGCCCCGTGAAGGCGAGATCGACGGTGTGAATTACCATTTTCTCAGCACCGACGATTTCATGAGCCGCATAGACAATGGTGATTTCCTTGAATATGCGTCATACTGCGATAATTTCTACGGTACGCTCAGAAGCGAGGTTGACAGAATGCTCGAACAGGGCAAAAACGTTATCCTCGAAATCGAGGTTCAGGGTGCTCTCAAAGTAATGAAAAAATGCCCGACCGCACTCTCAATATTCATTGCTCCCCCGTCCGTAGGCGAACTCCGCCGCCGTCTCCACAAAAGAGGCACGGAAACCGACGAGGTCATCGAAAAACGTATCGCCCAGTCAGCAAGAGAAATTGCTCTTGCTTCAAAATATGACTACATAATCATCAACGATGCTCTTGAAGATGCCGTAAGCGACTTTTTCAGCGTTGTACGTGCTGAACAGCTAAGAGCCGAAAATTCTGCCGAAACTATAATCGGTGTCATTTCAAATTCATAATCAACACTGTTTTCAGTGCTGACATATATTTTTTAAGAGGTGCGAATTATGCTTAGACCTGCTGTAAATCAGATCATTTCAAAGAACGAAAGCTGCTATTCACTCGTTATCGCCGTTGCAAAACGTGCAAGAGCAATTGCAGACGACCTTTATGAAAAAGGCATGACTTTAGAGGAAAAGCCTGTTAAAACAGCCGTTGAGGAGCTTGCAAGCGGAAAATGCAAGATAGTTAGCACTGCTCCTGAAACTACTGAATAATGCCCCTTATTGCGGAAACTGCCGTCAGCGGAACAGCTTACTCATTTGATATGCTGTTCAGTTATGCCGTACCGTCACACATGGTCGGCTCTGCCGCCGCAGGATGCCGTGTGCTTGTCCCGTTCGGTCGTGGAAATAAGCGCAGGATAGGCGTTATTATGCGGTTGCATGATGGTGATGCATCAGGTCTGAAGTCCCTTGTTTCACTTGCGGACGATGAACCTGTTGTCTCCGATGAGCTTTTAAGGCTCGCCTTTTATCTCAGGGAACAGACATACTGCACTTACTTTGATGCCGTAAGGACTATGCTTCCGCCGGCTATGAGCGTGCGCACAAAAGAAACTTTCAGCATAGTCAGGAAATTCGATGACTATGCTTCTCTTACTGCCGAATCGGCGGAGCTGCTTGATGATCTGCGCAGTATCCCCGACAGCAGAACCCTGAATGAAGTGCTGGAGAACTACATCACCGACAACGGAAGGCGTATTCCCGACGAACTATGCGAGGCAGGCGCTCTCTCATCTGATAATATTTTCAGGCAGAGCGTAGGAGATGCCACAGTAAAAATGGTTCGTCTTACCGAGGAATACCTCAGTTCCCCCGAAAGCTTCAAGCTTACCCCGAAACAGAAAAAAACTGCCGATTTTTTGTCGGAATACGGTGCTGCTGCCGTTAAGGAAGCTGCCTATATGTGCGGAGTTACAGATTCCGTTGTCAAAAGGCTTATCGCAAACGGTGCTGCCGCAGAGTATGACATGGAGATTCTTCGCCATGTTGATGATTTTGCTGACGAACGCCGCAGTCCCGACGAAATTGTTTTGTCAGATGAACAGCAGAAAGTCCATGATGCCGTGCTTTCTGCGATTTTTGAGAGAAAGGCTTCTGCTTTTCTCCTTCACGGTGTCACAGGAAGCGGTAAAACTTCCGTCTTTGAAAAGCTTATATCCGATACCATTAAACTTGGCAGACAGGCTGTTCTGCTCATTCCCGAAATCAGTCTGACACCTCAGATACTACGCCGCTTCCGTGGACTTTTCGGCGAAAGAGTTGCCGTTATCCACAGCGGTCTTACTCAGGGACAGCGACTTGACGAGTATAAGCGCATAAAACGTGGTGATGCTGATATCGTTATCGGCACAAGAAGTGCAGTCTTTGCCCCTCTTTCAAATATTGGCATTGTCATTATCGATGAGGAGGGCGAACGCTCCTATAAATCAGATTCCTCACCACGCTATTTTACCCATGATATCGCTAAACAGCGCTGTGCATACCATAACGCTGTGCTTCTTCTTGCCTCTGCAACTCCGTCAGTTGAAAGCTATTATCTCGCTCAGAAAGGCGTATACAAACTACTCGAAATGAAGCAGAGATACAGTACCTCCCCGCTCCCCGATGTCAGCATGATCGACATGAACATCGAGCGTGAGGACGGCAACAAAACTGAATTCAGCCGCAGACTTGCCGAGGAAATAAACATAAATCTGCAAAACGGTGAGCAGACTATACTGCTTCTGAACAGACGAGGCTACCACACAATGATAAGCTGCTGTGACTGCTATCAGCCTGTATACTGCCCGAACTGCTCCGTTCCGCTCACCTATCACAAGAAAAACGACAAGCTGATGTGCCACTACTGCGGCTTTGTCAGCGATACTATAAAAAAATGTCCCTCATGCGGCTCTGAACATCTCAGAAGCATGGGCTTCGGCACTCAGAAGCTTGAGGAGGAACTGTCTGTCTTTTTCCCGTCTGCACGTATACTCCGCATGGACGCTGATACAACTTTTTCACGCTATTCCTATGAGAAGAATTTCAGCGACTTCCGCAATGGTGAGTATGACATAATGATAGGCACTCAGATGATAGGCAAGGGACTTGATTTCCCGAACGTTACTCTGGTCGGTGTCATGTCAGTCGATAAAGCGCTGTTTGCAGGCGATTTCAGAAGCTATGAACGCACATTCTCCCTGATAACTCAGGTAGTCGGGCGTGGAGGACGTGGAAATAAAAGCGGCAGAGCTGTGCTTCAGACTTTCATGCCTGAACACTATATCATGAATCTTGCCGCCGCTCAGGACTATGTTGGTTTCTATAATGAGGAGATCGCTATACGCCGTGCGATGATATTCCCTCCCGTATGCGATATGGCAATACTGTGTTTTTCAGGGAATGACGAAAAATCGGTAAAATGCGGTGCTGATGAGGTAATCGCCCTTATGAACGATATGCTGAGACAGCTCCAGCCGAAAACTCCTGTGCGTGTGCTCGGCCCTGTGAAATGCTCATACGGAAGAATAAACGGAAAATTCCGCTACAGAATAATCATGAAGTGCAAAAACAATGCCGAAATACGTGGGTTCATAAGCTCACTGCTTAAAAGATCGGCTGAACTTAAAGGAATGAAGGGTGTTTCCCTGTATGCCGATATAAACGGCGATGTCGGGGTATAATACCTGAGAAAGGAACAATTATGGCTTTAAGAAAAATTCTGACTGATAAAGACGAAAGTCTCCACAAAGTATGCAAGCCTGTGGACAAATTTGACGAAAAGCTTGCTGTCATTTTAGACGATATGCATGAAACTCTCAACAAGGCTCAAGGGGTTGGTCTTGCCGCACCTCAGATAGGTCTTTGCAGAAGAATTTTCATCATGCACCTCGATGAAGGCAATTTTGAATGCATCAACCCTGAGATAATCTCAAGATCAGGCAAACAGAGAGTTCAGGAAGGCTGTCTTTCATGCCCGAATATCTGGGGATATGTCACACGTCCGCTAAAATGCCGCCTGAAAGCTCAGGACAGATACGGCAAATGGTTTGAAATGGACTTCGAGGAACTCGGTGCACAGTGTGCCTGTCACGAAAACGATCACCTCGACGGTCATGTATTCACGGAAATTGTCGAGGAATTCTTCGTTCCCGAGGAGGAAGGAAAATGAAGATAGTATTCATGGGTACTCCCGATTTCGCTGTTCCCTGCCTGAAAACACTCGCAGAGAGCGGTCACGAGATCGCCGCTGTATTCACTCAGCCCGACAAGCCGAGAGGCAGGGGCAATAAAATGATACCTACTCCCGTTAAGGCGGCGGCTGTTGAGTACGGATTTGACATATATCAGCCTCTTTCACTCAGAAAAGGTGAAGATGCCGAAAACTCAATGAAGGTGCTCAGGGATATCGCTCCCGACCTTATCGTGGTGACAGCTTACGGACAGATCCTTCCGAAAGAAGTTCTGAAACTTCCGAAATACGGCTGTATAAACATACACGCTTCACTTCTCCCTGCATACAGAGGAGCCGCCCCGATAAACTGGGTGATTCTCAACGGTGAGACTGAAACAGGCGTGACTTCAATGCAGATGAGCGAAGGCCTTGACACGGGCGATATGCTCATCAAAAAATCCACAAAAATAGGCGAGAATGAGACATATAAGGAGCTTTATGCACGTCTTTCCGCTATGGGCGGCGAGGTGCTCTCGGAAACTCTCACGGCTGTTGAAAACGGCACTCTTTCTCCCGAAGTACAGGACGATTCACTGAGTTGCTACTCACCTATGATAACAAAGGAAATGAGCGCTCTCGATTTCTCAAAGACAGCCGCTCAGGTTCACAATACCATTCGTGGAGTTACAGGCTTTACCATGCTTGAAGGCAAACGCCTGAAAGTGCTTGGTTCGGCTCTTTCTGATAGATCCGCTCCCGATGCCAAAAACGGCGAAATTGTTGATACTGCGTCATTCGGCGTTAAATGCGGTGACGGAAAAATAATCATCTTCACCGAGGTTCAGGCTGAAGGCAAAAAACGTATGAGCACCGCAGATTTCCTTCGTGGCAAAAAGCTCACAAAGGGCGATATTCTCGGAGCTGAGGGCTGATATATGACCGATGCAAGATATCTTGCCGTGAAACTGCTCTCGAAAACTTTCAGCAGCGGCAGTTATTCAAATATTCAGCTCAACTCAGGTCTGAACAGCGCAGAACTTGACGAAAGAGGAAAAAAACTCTGCTCTGCCGTATATTACGGCGTTATTGAGCGTAAAATTACTCTTGACCACATCATTTCGGGACTTTCCTCACGTCCGCTCGGCAAGCTTGATGATATCGTGCTGAATATCCTGAGATGCGGCATTTACCAGATCTTATACATGGACAGCATTCCCGACAACGCCGCAGTAAACGAAAGCGTTACACTTGCTAAAAGTTTTAAGAAAACAAGTGCTTCAGGTATGGTCAATGCAGTTCTCCGCAATTTCATACGTCAGGGAAAACAGCTTGATCTCCCGAAAAATGCGTCTGAGGCTATGTCTGTTCAGTATTCCGCTCCGCTGTGGCTCGTGAAAAAGCTCTCGGAGGAGTACAGCGCTGAGCTTGCGGAAAACCTCCTGTCTGATTCTCTGGGCAGACCGCCTGTGACGGTGCGTGTCAATCCTACGCTTGTTTCAGATGATGAATTTGCGGCACTCTGGAAGAACAGCGGCATTGCAAAGTCTGACGTTCTCCCCCACTGCTTTCACTTTTCGGAGACTGATCCCGTTCATTCCGATGCCTTTGCAAAGGGTATGTTCCATGTTCAGGATTTAGCCTCACAGCTATGCTGCACGGCTGTTTCACCGACTGAAAACGATACGGTTCTCGATATCTGCGCCGCTCCCGGAGGCAAGACCTTCACTATGGCGGAGATGATGAACGGCAGGGGTAAAATAATGGCTTTTGACCTTCACGAAAAACGTGTAAAGCTTATCCGTGAGGGCGCTGAAAGGCTTGGACTTGCCAATATTGCCGCAGATACAGGCGATGCCACGGTTTTCAATGCAGAGCTTCCTAAGTTCACAAAGATACTCTGTGATGTCCCGTGTTCAGGTCTTGGCGCAATACGCCGCAAGCCTGAGATAAAATACAAAAACCCCGTGGAGTTTGAAAATCTCCCCGATATACAATATAAAATAGCACAGAATGCCCTGAATTACCTTGCTGACGGCGGTGAAATGGTCTATTCGACCTGTACGCTGAATAAAGCCGAAAATGATGATGTAGTACAGAGGATTCTGGACAATAACCCATGCCTTGAGCCTGTTGCGCTCCCTGCACCTCTGGGTGAAAAGTTCGGCTTTAAGGCAGGGATTTTTCCGTGCCATTTCGGCAGTGACGGATTTTTCATAGCAAAATTCAAAAAAAATAAATAATACTACAGCGGTCACAGGGACGGTATGCCGAGGGACGGGATGCCGAGGGCGGCATCCCCTACACAAAACCGACGCAATAATCAGGGACGGTACGGCACAAAACCGACAAAATAATTAACAATAGGACGGTGATTGGTTGGATAAAATCGATATTCTCAGTCTTGACCTGAATGAACTTGAAGCCATTCTTGCCTCCAACGGCGAGAAAAAATTCAGGGCTAAACAAATATTCCAGTGGCTTCATGTTAAACGTGTTTTCGATTTCGACAAAATGACTGATATATCTGTCCAATTGAGACAGCGCCTGAAAGAAATTTTTTGTATAAATGGACTATTTACGCAGAAAAAGCTTGAATCTTGTATAGATAATACTGTAAAATATCTATATAGGCTTTCTGACGGCAATTTTGTTGAGACTGTCCTCATGGAATACAGCTACGGTCACAGTATTTGTGTCTCCACTCAGGTCGGCTGCAAAATGGGCTGCCGTTTTTGTGCGTCTGCTATCGCAGGCTTTGTCCGAAGTCTTGAACCGTCTGAAATTCTCATGCAGATATACGAGACTGAACGTGATGCAGGTGTCCGTGTGTCGGGCGTTGTCCTCATGGGTATCGGCGAACCTCTCGATAATTTCGATAACGTCGTGAAGTTCCTCACGCTCCTTTCCCACAAGGACGGCAATAACCTCAGTCTGCGCCATGTTTCGCTGTCTACCTGCGGCATTGTTCCGAGGATATATGACCTCGCAGAACTGAAACTCGGTCTTACCCTTTCAGTCTCCCTGCACTGCCCCGATGACAAGGGACGAAGCGAGATAATGCCCGTAAACAGGACATACCACATCGACAGCCTTATACAGGCGTGCCGTGACTATATCGACAGAACAGGCAGACGTGTTACTTTTGAATATGCCGTAATCGACGGCGTTAATTCATCGGATAATGATGCCGATAAGCTTGCTGACCTTCTCCGTGGCATAAACTGCCATGTCAACCTTATCCCTGTAAATAAGGTGAAGGAACGCAATTACCATACAGCCCGCAGCGGAGTTGCTGATTTTGCAAAGCGGCTCGGAAAGCGTGGCATTAATGCTACCGTGAGAAGAACTCTCGGAAGCGATATTGAAGCCGCCTGCGGTCAGCTAAGACGTGATGCGGCTGAACATGATAACTTGAACGGAGGTGCGGACAGTTGAGATACCGCTTCAGTTCGGATATCGGTCTGAAACGTGACGAAAATCAGGACTCTGTAAGATGCGAATACTTCGGTCACAATATACTTGCTGTCGTCTGTGACGGCATGGGCGGCGAAAGAGCCGGCAAGGAGGCAAGCTCTATCGCTGTTGAGGAATTCTTCCAGCGCTTTTCCGCAGGATATTCCCCAAGCATTTCTGACGAGGAGATACGCAAGCTTCTCATTGCTTCTGTTTCGGCGGCAAACTCCGTTATCTACACAAGAGCAAGATTTGATTTCAAAAACTTCGGTATGGGCACTACCTGTGTCGCTGCCTTCATAAACGAACATTCGGCTGTCATCGCTAATGTCGGGGACAGCAGAGCCTATCTCATTACGAATGAAGGTCTGAAACAAGTCACCGAAGACCATAACTATGCAATGGATCTCTATAACCACGGCAAAATAACCCGTGAGGAAATGGAGACTCACCCTCAGAAGCATATGCTCGTGAGAGCTGTCGGAGTCGAAAAAACCGTCTCCACAGATACATTCAGCTTTGAATATGAGGATAAGATCAGTCTGCTGCTTTGCTCCGACGGCCTTTCGGGCTATTGCAGCGACGATGAAATATATGATGTTGTCGTTAATTCATCTTTCGACAACGTTGCAGACGAACTTATTAACTTAGCCCTTGGCAAGGGCGGCCGTGACAATATTACAGTTGCGGTAATTTCTGACTAAATGCAGGAGGAAAGGAAATGGATAAGAACATTGGCAAAAAGCTCGACGGAAGATACGAAATAACCGAGCTTATAGGCGTTGGCGGAATGGCTGAGGTCTATAAGGGCGTTGACGTTATCGACAATAAAAACGTCGCTATCAAAATTCTGAAAAAGGAATTTGCAGAGAATGAGGAGTTTCTCCGCCGTTTCAGAAACGAATCAAAGGCTATCGCAGTCCTCTCTCACCCGAATATCGTAAAGATATATGATGTCGGCTTCTCTGAAAAGATACAGTATATCGTCATGGAATACATCGACGGCATCACCCTCAAGGAGTATATCGAGGAGGAAAAAGTCCTCACATGGAAGGATACAGTACACTTCGTTATTCAGATACTCCGTGCCCTCCAGCACGCTCATGACAAGGGCATCGTTCACCGTGACATAAAGCCGCAGAATATCATGATGTTCACTGACGGCACTATCAAGGTCATGGACTTCGGCATTGCAAAATTCGCAAGCGAACAGGGCAAGACCGCTACAGATCAGGCTATCGGAAGCGTTCACTATATCAGCCCTGAACAGGCAAGCGGAAACGTTACCGACGCAAAGAGCGATATCTACTCCGTAGGCGCAATGATGTATGAGATGCTCACCGGAAGAAAGCCTTTCGACAGCGATAATCCGGTTGCTATCGCCGTTATGCATATGCATGACATTCCCGAAAGACCAAGAGCTGTCAATCCCGAAATTCCTGACGGTCTTGAGGAGATAGTTCTCAGGGCTATGGAAAAGGATCCTGCCGACAGATATCAGTCAACTGGCGATATGATTGCTGATATCGAAAGATTCAAGTCAAACCCTGCCGTTACATTCGGCTACTATACTGAAGATACAGGTGAAGATATGGACGAATATATTTCCGATGGATATGGAAATGACGTGGAGACTGAAAGTCCCGAAGAAGTCAAGAATGCTTACGCATCAAAAACTCCTGCATACGCTGCTGCAATGGCTGGCGGCAAAAAGAGCGCACCTTCAAGAAGCACAGGCGGTTCAAAGAAAAAAGCTGCATATGCCGATGAAGTTCCTGCCGATTATCTCGATGACGAATATTATGACGATGAATACTATGATGATGACGACGATGATGAGGAGGAAGAAGAACGTTCTTCTCTGGTAGTTCCTGTTCTCACAGGTCTTGTAATAGTTGTTCTCGTTGTCGCAGTAATATTCATTGCATCCGTGCTCATGCCTTACCTTAAAGGCGGCGGAAAAGGTGCTGATTACACAATGCCTGACCTTGTTGGTACAGACTATACAGTTGCTCTCAGCGAGTACGGCGGCGTTCTCCAGTTTGAAGTCAAGGAATCAAAGTATGACGAACATGACGCAAATACCATTATCGAACAGAGCATTGAGCCGAACGCAACCTTCAACAAGGGCGATGTACTCAAGGTCGTTATCTCAAAGGGTATGGAGACCGTTGAGATTCCAAAGCTCGTCGGTCTTAATCAGGAGCTTGCAAAACAGCAGCTCAAAGAACGTGACATTCTCTGTGAAGTCAAGATGACATCAGATCCTGACGTACAGAAGGGCTACGTTATCAAGTCTGAACCTGAACAGGGCACAGAAGTACACACAGGTTCAACAGTTATCCTTTACGTAAGTATGGGTGCAAATGCAGAACAGATAATCGTTGAGGACTATACAGGCAAAACTGCCGAAGATGCCGCTGTAATGGCAGGCTATAAGGGACTTGTTGTCAAGTCAGAGCCTATCGCTTCCTACCAGAAGGAAGGTACTGTAGTAGATCAGGAGCCTAAGAAGGGCGAAAAGGTTGAGGCAGGCACTGAAATTATCTTCTATGTCAGCGACGGTACTGCTCCTGACGGTGAGATTCCGTTCCAGATACCATTCCCTGCAGGTGCAAACGGACGTTTCGCAATCGACTTTATCCTCAGAGGTTCAGACGGCAAGCAGAACGTTCAGTCAGAAAATCTTATCCTCATTCCTGAAATGAGCGAACTTACAAAGACGATCACAGGTTCAGGCGAAAATGTTGAAGTAACCGTTGTTCTCACAAACCTCACAACAAGCCAGAGATCAAACATCGGTGTTTACAAGTTCAACTTCGCTAACGGTTCAGTATCACCTATTTCACAGGACGTTGACGGCGCATTCCGTGCTGTAGGCGGTATGACTGATGCTCCTGAAACAGAACCTACAACAGCCGCAGTTACAACTGATGCAAGCATTCAGACAGAAGCTCCGACAGAAACTCCGACAGATGCTCCTGCACTTGAACCTGAACTATACGTTAACGGTCAGTATGACGAAAACGGCAACTGGTTCTGGTATCCGGGATACGGCAACTGATGAGCGGAATCAGTACAAGCGGAATAATAACAAAATGCTTAGGGGGACTCTACACTGTGGAGTCCCCTCATGGTATCTGTGAATGCAAGGCAAGAGGCGTTTTCCGCAACAGAGGAGTAAGTCCGTGCGCAGGCGACACCGTAATGCTGAAAGACGGCGTTATTGCCGAAATATGCGAGAGAAAGAACTCCATTATCAGACCGCCCCTTGCAAACCTTGACCAGCTTATTTTCGTGGTATCGACGTGCAGTCCGTCCCCGAATTATCTCATACTTGACAAATTCATAGCAATTGCCGAATACAAGGGCATCACTCCCGTGGTAGTCATCACAAAGACTGACCTCGGCGATGGCAGTGAGATACATGAAATATACGACAAAATAGGCATTAAGGTCATTGAAGTAAACTATGATGACAGCAGTACGATAGATGCGGTGCGTGAACTGCTCGTCGGCAAAATAAGCGCATTTACAGGAAATTCGGGCGCAGGAAAGTCCACTCTGCTGAATGCTGTCGATACGGCGCTGAATATCCCTACCGCAGAGATAAGCAAAAAGCTCGGCAGAGGAAGGCATACCACACGTACCGCCGAACTCTATAAACTAAGCGAGGGCGGATATATCGCAGATACTCCGGGATTCTCCACGTTCGACACGAACCGCTATGACATAATCCGCAAAGAGGAGCTTGCAGGCTGTTTCCGTGAAATGGACGAATATATCGGCAAATGCCGCTTCAATGACTGCGCCCATATATGTGAAAAGGGCTGTGCCGTGGTCGAGGCTGTGTCTCAGGGAATCATCTCCGAAAGCCGCCACGAAAGCTATAAGACCATGTATGAGGAGGCAAAGCAGATTAAGGAGTGGGAGATAAATGGCTGATTACTGTATCATATTCTCAGGCGGCGATATGCCTGAAATAAGCCGTGAAACTGCCGATAGTCTGCAAAATACGGCTGATGTTATCATCTGTGCGGACAGCGGTCTGCGCCATGCTCTGAAATACGGGATAAAGCCTGACATCATCGTCGGAGACTTTGACTCATATACGGAAAAACTGCCTGAAAACTGCGAGATACTGCGGAGTATTCCCGAAAAGGACGACACGGATACTCTCCTTGCGGTAAGAAAGGCTATTGCCCTCGGGTGCAGAAAAATCGACCTGTACGGAGCACTGGGCGGCTCACGTTTTGAGCATACCGCCGCCAATATCCAGACTATGCTTTTTGCCCTTGAAAACGGGTGCAGGCTTGATATATGCGGAGAGAGCAGACTTATGCTCCAGTGTCCTGATGACGGAGAAATGACCTATGATAAGCCGCAGAATGACTGTTATTTCTCGGTATTTGCAATGACAGATGAAGTCCATGTGGATCGCCTGAAAGGTGTGAAATATCCGCTTGAAGGCTATGTTATGAGGAATTCGTTCCCTATCGGCGTGAGCAATGAATTTGCTGATGACAAGATAAAGCTGTGCATATCGAAAGGCGTGGCACTGATAATAATAACAATAAAATAAAAACGCCGAAGGCGATACTGCGGGGGTTCGGGGAGCAGCTCGCTCCCCGACGGAGGGGGTAAGGGGGAGGCGGAGCCTCCCTAAAAAGCAGTCAGTCAAGCGAAGCAATGACTGACGGACGGCTCGCAGTCGTACCCCT
>JAZUGG010000081.1:0-35967 GCA_045641105.1 Ruminococcus sp.
TTCTTCACCTGAAGTGATGTATTTTTCTTCGATCTTTATACCTGAACGGTTATGATAGAAGTAGTTTACTGCATTTGTAAGGACATTTGTTTCCTTGTTTGAGTAGATGTTGTCATTGATATCGAACTCGAATGATCTCCAGTCACCTACCTTGATATAGTAAGTACCAGGTGTTTTGAAATCTGAGAAGTCGAGCTTGTAAACTGTATCAGCTGAATCCTTATCCTTTATAGCAGAACCTGATGTTCCCTTGAAAACTGAAGAACCTGACTTAGCATCAACTACTTCAAAGTCATATGAGCTCTTGCCAAGTGTGATCTTTTCAGCACCGTAAACAACGTCGCCCTGGTTGTCACCGAGAACTGCGATCTTCTGGAGGTTTGGATAGTAACCAACCTGGTTAACAGAGATGTAGTTAAGGAGTGTATCGCCGGACTTCATGTTCGGGTCAACACTGTCACTGTATTCACGGCTGATAGCGCCGAAGTGGTTGTTAGGATCAACACCGCATGAACCTTCTGACCATGTATCAGAGCAATCCTTACATACGATAGACATATCATCGAACCAGATCTCGTCTCCGTCCTTACCGTTGCCTTCGTACTGAGTACCCTGTGCATAGTGGAATGCCCATTCAGCAGCTTCAAGGTCCTGTGTAGGTGTGAATGTACCGGTTACTTCCTGATATGAAGTTGTAAGTTCGAGAGCCTTACCCCAAGTACCACCCATCTGAGGGCCCATCTTCATTTCTGAACCGCTGAGTACGAAATACTCCTCATCGCCCTTGATGTTACCGATCTTTGAGCAGAGCTGCATACCGGCTCTGTTTGACTTAGCCTTGAAGCTTACTTCATATGTATGGCCCTTCTTGAAGTTAAGGTTTCTGTGTCTTACCTGAAGGTCCCACTTTTCGCCGTCAGCACCCTTAGCTGTAAGGATCTTAACGTGGAAAGCGCCGTCATCGAGACTGAAGTCCTGTTTTGCAGGGCTTGACTCACAAGTATGCCAAGGCAGAGCCTTGTATTCAAAGCTTGTTTCGCCAAGAACCTGAATAGATGCGTTAGCACTCATTGGAGCGATAGCAGCAACTGTAGGTGCAATCATTGATGCAGCTAAAACGCTTGCACCAAGAGTCTTTGCAATTTTACTTTTCTTGTGCATTAGAATACCCTCCCTGAATATTTAAAAAAGATTTATAACGCAATGCCAGTGCAAACACTGCGATTATACCATAAAAACATAAAAAGTGAGTTAACATAAAGTTCCCCTGAACCCTGCACCGGTCCTCACTCACTGTGTATATTATATTATATCGAAAATAAAAAGTAAATAGTTTTCTTGAAATTCGTGCATTTCCCTAATGGCAAACCTGATATTTTGTATAAAATGTCAAAAATAGTGCAAATTAGAAGGGAGTACATACTCCCTTCTTATTTATTTTATGAATTATTTAAATTTAATTATCAATACTTCCGGTCTATCAGGATTCAGGAAGTTCAGAGATCAGATCAAGAAGGAATTTCTGGATAGCAAGTGCATCATTTCCTGTGATTCCTGAGCCGTTTTCGTAAACATCAGCATTAGCAAGTCCCTGTTCTGTGATGTGTGTATCGTCAGAACCCTTGATACCATATCTGTCCATGTTTGCAATAGACTGCATAATCAGTACAACGTCGCCCATATTTATACTGTCATCACAGTTTGCGTCACCCCACTTTGTTGCCTTGACTCCGCCCTGTGATTCCTTTGTTGTTGTTGTCGTTTCTGTAGTAGACTGTGTTGTTGAAGTTGTTGTAGTTGTGGTTGTAGTTTCAGTTGTTGTGGTAGTTGTAGTCGTTGTCTCAGTAGTTGTCTGCTTGCCTGTCTCCTTTGGAGGTGTATAAGGTGCAGGAACCGTTCCGTCAGGTTCTTCGCCCCAGACAAGCTTGCCGTCAACATACATTGTAAAGTGCTTGTTGAGTGACTTTGAGGATTTAAGGCTGTCAGACTTTGTAACGCCTTCATATGACCAGTCGTTTGACGGATCCCATGCGCCCTTTGTTGACTTGCCGTCAATTGCATCAGGAATTGAAACTCTGAACTGAACTTCATCTCTGTGCTCGCTCTGACCTGTAGGCTGGATAGCTCTGCCGTCCTCGAACTTGACTTCTGCATAGTAGATATTGCCGTCATACTGGTAAGGGCCTGAAACTGTAGCATAGCCCTGTTCGCCTGCAGAATACTGCTGAGCCTTGCCTTCAACCTTGACATCGTCTGCTGAGAGACCTGCATCAAGGAGCTCTGAAATATCAAAATAGTAGCGGTATGAGATGTCCTTTGCAACTCTTGCCGGCCATGCTGTGTGGTTCATAGCCCATGCCTTTATTTCGGTATAGCTGTCACCGCTGCCGTTGAGAACTGCTGCAACCTCCCATTCATCCCATGTAGGAGTTTCAACAGGCGGGAAATCAGCAAGGATAGTTCCGCCGTACTTGCCTATATATGAAGTAAGTGTAGCTGTGAAACCTGCATTATAGTCAATAGCAACCTCTGAATATTCATACTGTGCAACATCATTCTTATAGCTGCCGCCCTTGTCAGGACCGCCTACGAGTGCGCCATAAAGAGTATGTGCATACTCTGTCTGCCACTCATCACCGCTGCCCGTTGTCATAGCTGATGCAGGCTTGCCCAGGTCATTCCAGTGGTCATCGTGGATACCTGATGCAGTTCTGTGATGGAATGCAGTAGGCTGATTGTCGCCCATACCAAGAACATAGCTCATCTTGTTTCCGTTGTCGCCGAACATATAGTCCATCTGGCTCTTTGCCCAGTCCTCATACTTCTGGCACTTTGAAGCATCGTCCTTGAAAATGGTATCGCAGGCAACTTCAGCTATCCAGCAAGTATTTGCAGCATGACGGAGTGAACCCCAGTTCATAAGATATGCAAGTCCGTCAGGAGTATAGTCAACTTTCTTTCCGCCGTAACCGTCTATCCAGTAATCAAGGTGGTGGGAAATGTGGTCGATCCATTCGGTTTTTCCTGTATTTATAGCATAAAGCAAAGCAGCACCCTGTGTTGTATCATCCCAGCAGAAGCCCCATGTGTATTTCCACTGATCAGACTGGCTTTCAAGCGGGAAGTTAGGAATGTAATCTTTTTCACAGATATCAAGATATGTCTGATCGCCTGTAGCCATATACAGCCAGTTTGCTGCATACATACAGTCATCTACCCAGCTTGTTGTAGGATAGAAGTTCTTCTGTGTGCCCTGGTCTTTATTGCTTCTTGTAGCATTTGCCGACTCAAAAAGGCTCTTTGCGTGCTTGAGATATTCAGCAGCCTTTTCCGGCTTTGAATCCTTGAACATTATATAGCCTTCAGCAAGAGCTGCAGCAGAAAGTGCAACTGTTGTTGAATCAGTGATCGTATCATAAGGACGAACTTCGTCGCCTGTCTTGAGAGTATGCTTTCTCATATATACTTCGGCACTGCACCATACAACGTGGTCATCGCTGTCGCCGATAGTACCTATCATCTTTCCGCCGCCCTTGTCGCAGCCGAGAACATAGTCAAGTCCCCACTCTACGTTGTTTCTGTATATCTCGCCGAGACCTGCCTTGTCAACAGCGTCCTTGTTCTGGATATAGCCCCATGCAAGGACAGATGCAGAATAAGCATTTGTAAGGGTGAACTTGTAATGGTCACCTGCATCGAACCAGCCGCCGTCAACTACATCGGACGGAGTTCCGTCCTCCTTGACCATAGAATCAGCACGCCACTGTACCTCGTTCCATTCAGGAAGAATACCAGCCTGTTGTACTTCATAGAAGAACATTGACTTCTGGAGAGCCTCAGCATAGTTGTACTTTGATGCAGCCTCAGGAGCAATAGTATTTGCAGGCATAGCGGCAAGTGCGCCAGCCGACATAGCTAATGCAGATAAAACTGCTGTCATTTTTTTCAATATCATTTTAAATACCCCTCTCGTATTATTTTGCATAGGAGTGCACACCTATACATTTATAATTTACAACATAATTTACTTTTTGTCAAGTTTAGTGTTTAAAAAAGGGGATTTTGCACAAAATATCAGTTGATTTATTGTAGGTTAATCCAGTAAACCCAAAGTATACTATTATAATATAAAAAGCACCGCCTTTACCAGACGGTGCTGTATGATATTCATTTTTATGATGCAGATCCTTCTGTTGTTTCTTCCTCAACAGCCGTTGTTGCTTCGGTATCTGTTGTAGTTTCGGCATATTTGCTTTCAAGTGCAGGACATTTTGCGTCGGAGAAATCCATCTTCCATTCTGTAGCACTTACCTTTTCAGCGGTAAACTGAACCTCAACATCGCCGCCCATCTTTGCAAGCACTATAGTATATTTGCCAAGCTCAGGTACGCAGTAATTATCAAGTGAGAACTTATAAGGACATTTTTCTCCGATACCGGCATATGTTAAATCAACAGCATCGGCATCTTCATAAGTTGAATAATCGCCTTCAGGGCAGATCATCATATAATACTTGTCATAGCCCTGTGGGTCAGTTTCTTCAAGGTAATATCCGTCAAAGAAGAATTCAGACCAGTCTTCGCTGTATGCGTTAAAGTCAAACCATGATGCAACTTCATCCTCTAAGCTGTCAAATTCTTCGGTTTCTTTATCCTCACCTGCACCTATGAGCCATGCATCATCAAAAACGACTTCAATTTTTCCACTCTCATCCTTCTTAAAAATCCATTCACCGATTACATTTCCGCAATCGTCATCATCGCATAGAACCATTGTATATGTATCTGAGGCGATGCAATCATTATCCAGTTTGAATGTGTATACACCGTCAAACCATTCCTTGTCGTAAGATGTATCGACATATTCATAGTAGGAATCTACAGCATCGGCAGATTCTTCCGTGAGGTATATGCCAAGAGGACATATACCAAGCCAGCCGGTATCCATTTTGATATCAGCAGATGTTTTAATTGAAAAAACAATGTTTCCTTCACTATCAGTCTTGTAAGTAATGGATTCACCGAGCTTTGTTTCATCTGTTACCGAGCCTTCAGGTGCTTCACCATGGTCAGCCGTATCTGCGGCAGTTGTAGTTTCTGCTTCAGTCGTTGTTTCTTCAGCAACAGTAGTTTCAGCAGCTGTTGTTTCTTCGGTCTTGCTGCTTTCGCTGGTCTCATCATCTTTTTTTCCACAGGCAGAAAGCGGTACAAGCATTGTCAGTGCCATTAATGATGCCAAAAGTTTTTTCATAATATCATTTCTCCTTATAATTTATTTTGTAGACAAGCATTTTATGATAAATTATTATATCACAAATATATTTATAATGCAACTGTTTTACGATAAAAAAAGCACTTCCAAACGGAAGTGCTTTCAGTAAATTCAATTATTCAGCGTCTTCATCAGAAGCTTCTTCATCATTCTGAAGGAGAGCACGCATTGAAATGCTGATTCTCTTAGCATCAAAGTCGATATCGATGATCTTAACATCAACTTCATCGCCCTTTGAAAGAACATCATCAACATTCTCAACCTTCTGGTCAGCGATCTGTGAGATGTGGATAAGACCGTCAACACCGTCAATGATCTGAGCGAATGCACCAAACTTTGTTGTTGAAACGATAGTAGCCTTAACAACATCGCCTACGTTGTACTGTGACTTGAAGATTTCCCAAGGGTTGTCCTCTGACTTCTTGTAGCCGAGAGAAATTCTGTTTGCATCCTTGTCAAGTTCCTTGATGTATACTTCAAGAGTATCGCCTACCTTGACAACATCACTTGGATTCTTGATTCTCTTCCATGAGAGTTCAGAAATGTGAACCATACCGTCAATGCCGCCGAGATCAACGAATGCACCGAAGCTTGTAAGTGACTTAACCTTACCTGTGTAAACTGAGCCAACCTCAGCAGTTTCCCAGAATCTTGCCTTAGCTTCTTCCTTCTTAGCAGCCTGAACAGCCTTGATAGAACCTACTGCTCTCTTTCTGCTGCCTTCAGAAACTTCAATGATCTGGAATTCTACCTTCTTCTTGAGGAGCTGTTCAAGATCAGCACCCTTTGGAAGACCTGTAAGTGATGCAGGGATAAATACTCTTACGCCGAAAACTGTAAGTGTAACGCCCTTATTAACTACGTGCTGGATCGTACCTTCAAGAATAGTGCCCTCTTCCTGAGCCTTAACGATCTTCTCATAGCCGGCCTGTTCGTCAACCTTTCTCTTGGAAAGAGCAACAGTGCCTTCTGCATCGTTGACCTTGATAACAACGAGCTGGATCTCATCGCCAACTGAAACGATATCGCATGGCTTCTTTGAAGGATCATCAGTAAGATCGTCAATATTAACGTAGCCAGTGTGCTTTGTACCGAGATCTACGATAGCTTCTGTGTTGTTAACGGCAACAACTATGCCCTTAACAGTCTCTCCTGTATGTATTTTTTTGAATGATTCATCGAGCGCCTGAGCGAAGTCGAAGTCATCATTCGAATTTGCTGAAATGATTTCATTCTCTGCCATTTTGGTTTGTACCTCCTTGATTATATAAGCGGGAGTTGAAGCTCCTGCCGTAATGCCGATATTATCAGCATTGGGAAGCATTAGAGTCCGAAGTTCGTCCGAATTTTCAATATGATAGGTTTTACAGTATCTGCTGCACACCTCAAACAGTTTCACGGTATTTGAGCTGTGTCTGCCGCCCACGACAAGCATGATATCCGAATTTTTTGCAAGTTCAGCCGCATCGGACTGTCTTGCGTCAGTAGCATTGCAGATTGTATCAAATATGACGATATTCGCATCGTTCTTCGGGAGCACGTTTAAACACTCGTCCCATACTACTATATTATACGTTGTTTGTGCCACAATTGCAAGCTTTTTTCCAAAATTTTTATAGTTTTTTTCAAAAAAGGCTTTTAGCTCAAAGTTATCCCTAAAAACGAGATAATTTTTGTCACAATGACCAACAATTCCTTGTACTTCAGGATGGTCCTTATCTCCTGCAATTAAAATAAAGTATCCTTCTGCCGATTTTTCGGCAACGATTTTGTGTATTCTCGACACAAACGGACAGGTCGCATCAAGCATCCTGTTTCCTTTTGCGGCTATCTCCTCATAGACTTTCCGGCCTACGCCGTGTGAACGAATAACTAACGTCTCATCAGGCTCAAGTTCATCTACTGATTCAACGATACGTGCGCCTTTTGCCTTCATATCATTAACAACGTCCTGATTGTGAATGATAGGGCCAAGCGTTGCGACTCTTGTATTCTTTTCAAGTTCGCTGTAGACCATTTTCACGGCTCTGTCCACGCCGAAGCAGAAACCTGCGGACTTTGCAACTGTGACCTTACTCATCTGCATTATCCTCCTTCTGCTCGATCTCAGGCTGTGGTTCGCCTTCAACAATAAGCTTTATATCGTCCATGAAACGATTTTTGAGTTTTACAAGCTGACGTGGATTTGGCGCATCACAGATATCCACATATTCCGCAGGATCAATAGGCTTTCCGTATACAACTGTAACTTTTGTGCGAAATTTCAGCTTTTCACCGAAGATAATACCGCACGGAACGACAAGTTTTCCCGTTTTTCCTGCGATAAGCGCCGCACCTGTATGTCCTTTGTGAACTTTTCCGTCTTTTGAACGTGTGCCCTCCGGAAAGATCATGAGGCTGCGGTTGTTGTTAAGCCGCTCAACAGCGGTATCTATCGCCGAGGTATCGCCTTTTCCACGGGATACAGGATATGCTCCGAGTGAACGTATCAGCCACGCAAACAGCTTATTATGAAAAAGTTCCTCTTTAGCCATGAATGCAAATTTTCCCTTTGCTGCTGCGCCAAGAAGCGGCGGATCGGCATTTGTTCTGTGGTTGCAGGCATAGATGACAGTAACGTCGTCAGGTATGTTCTCCCTGCCCTCATAGTGAAGGTTAAATGCTATCTTAAAGAAAACCTTCACCAGAAATTTTATTACATAGTACATCAGCAGAGACCTCCGCCGATTTTTTCATTGATTATCTTTACAATTGCATCTGCCGACTGTTCAAGATTCAGCTCCGTAGAATCCACCAGAACTGCATCATCAGCCTGTTTCAGCGGCGCAGTCTCACGGTGCATATCCTGATAGTCACGCTTGATTATATCATCGAGAATTTCCTGATAAGTCGGGCAGTCAGGCTTTTCTGCAAGTTCCTTGTATCGGCGGTTTGCACGTTCCTCAGCCGAGGCAGTGAGGAATATCTTGACATCGGCATTCGGAAGAACGACTGTACCGATGTCCCTGCCGTCCATTATTACGTTGTTTTCTGCGGCAATTTTCTGCTGTGTGCCGAAAAGATACTTTCTTACGGCAGGAATTGCAGATGTTCTTGATGCTGCCATTGATATCTCAGGAGTTCTGATAAGCTCCGATACATCACGTCCGCCAAGGAAAACACGCTGTGCTCCGTCAATGAATTTCAGCGAAACATCGGCATTTTCAAGAGATGCTTCAATTTTGTCATCAGGTATATTATTTTCAGTGATATAGAGTGCAATAGTTCTGTAAAGCGCCCCTGTATCAACATAAATATATCCAAGCTTTGCTGAAACCATTTTTGCAATAGTGCTCTTTCCTGCACCTGCAGGGCCGTCTATTGCGATATTTACTGTACTCATAATTTTTTACTCCTTACATATTAATAGCCGCAGTATATGCGGTAGAAAATGCTATTTGCAGATTAAATCCGCCTGTATAGGCATCAACGTCAATGACCTCGCCTGCAAAATACAGACCGCTTACAAGCTTCGACTCCATTGTTTTCGGATTTATCTCCTTTGTGGATATGCCGCCGCTTGTAACGATAGCCTCGTCAATCGGACGGAATGACGAAATTCTTACAGGGAACGCCTTTATAAGCTCACCGAATTTGCGGCGCTGTTCCTTTGTAATGCTGTTTACCTTCTGTTCGGCAGGAATACCCGATAATTTCACAGCTACAGGCACAAGCTTCGCAGGCAGCAGCTTGCGTATGCCGTTTGAGAAGTCACGGTTCAGATTTTCCGCAAAATCACGCTGTATACGTGCATCAAGCTGTTCAGCCGAAAGCGCAGGTTTCAGGTCTATCACAAGTTTATACCTGTTCGGCATCATGTCACGGATGTGCGAGCTTGCACTCAGCACCAGAGGCCCTGAAACGCCGAAATGCGTGAAAAGCATCTCTCCGAGTTCGCTGTACAGCAGTTTTTCGCCGTCCATGAGTTTCAGCGTGACATTTCTCAGCGAAAGTCCCATAAGTTCCGCACAATACTTATCAGGCGAAACAAGCGGAACAAGACTTGGTTTAAGTTCAGTCACCGTATGTCCGACGCTCTCCGCAAGTGTATAACCGTCACCTGTTGAGCCTGTATTCGGATAGGATTTTCCTCCGCAGGCTATCAGGACAGCTGATGCCGAATAATCCTCGCCGCCTGCACGAACGCCCGTGACCGCACTGTTTTCGGTCAGAAGCTTTGTAACTCGTTTGTTTATGACCTTAACACCGAGTTTTTTCATCTCCCGTGCAAGAGCATCAGCGATATCGTTTGCATTGTCGCTTACAGGAAAAACTCTGTTTCCCCTCTCGGTTTTCAGCGGAACGCCAAGTTCCTCAAAGAAATTCATAACATCCTGCGAATCAAAATTTGAGTATGCACTGTAAAGAAATCTCGGATTTACAGGGATATTCTTCATATGCTCCTCAGTCGGACTGTTGTTGGTGACGTTGCATCTGCCCTTGCCGGTAATACGCAGTTTGCGTCCGAGGTGGTCATTTTTTTCAAAAAGCAGTACGCTCTTGCCGTATCTTGCCGCCTGAACCGCCGCAAGACAGCCTGCCGCACCGCCGCCGATAATAATAACATCAGTCATTGCTGATAAGTCTCCTTAGTCTTGAACGCATGGAACTGCGGCGTTCCTCAGTTGCAGTCTCATCAACAGTCCATGTGCCGTCATATGCCAGTACATCGCCTTCTGCCGCATTTTCGGGCAGTTCGGCTCTCGGCACATCTATCATTCCGCCGTCAGTCTCGATAACGGCATATTCTCCTTCAAATCGGTCAATTATATTCATTTGCTCTCCCTTTCAGGTGTAACAGTAAGCTTAGTACCGTCAGAATGTACGGTAATACTTCCGTTCAGGTCGGTTCTGTAAATTTCAGTGGAATACTTTTTCAGCGCTTTCAGCGTTTTCTGTGACGGGTGCCCGTAGGAATTGTTCACACCGCAGCATATCACCGAAATTTCGGGCTTTATCACTTTCAGAAAAGCCGCACTGCCTGAACTGCTGCTGCCATGATGACCAGCCTTGTAAACGTCAACGTCATGAATTCTGCCCGTTTTAAGCATTTCCTTTTCGGAAAGTGCCTCGGCATCTCCTGCCATGAAAAAGCTGTTCATGCCGTAAGTCAGGATAATTCCGACGGAATAGTTGTTAACGTCGTCATAGCTTTCGCCGTTTGGTGAAATTATTTCCGCCTCTGCGCCGCCTATTTCAAGCTTTCTGCCTATCTCAGCCTCAGTCACCTTTGTTTTGTGTGCATCGCAGGCATCGAGGAATTTCTCGAAATAACGTGAATTCGGGATATCCTTGTCAGGAAGATGCGGCATTATTATCTCCCCGACGCTGTATTCCTCGATAACACGGCTCATACTGCCCATATGGTCGGAATGAGGGTGCGTGGCGATGATATAGTCAAGATTTTTTACACTGTACTTATTTAAATATGCGATAACATCGGCGGCTTTTGATTCCTCGCCGCAGTCAATAAGAACATTTTTTCCGTCACAGCAGATAAGCTCACAGTCTCCCTGCCCTACATCGACAAAGTGTACCGTCAGACCGTCGCCGTTCAGCTTCTGCGCCTTATAATACTGATACAGCGCTTCGGCAGCGGCGGCAAGCAGTATAATTACAATAAGTATTGCTCTGCTTTTTATATCAGCTTTCGCATTTTTCTTTGCTTTCTTTTTCATAGGCATCAGCGTCCCTTGGAACTGCGCTTGTTCTTGGCAGGAGATTTACCCCTGACATTTGTTTTTCCTTTGTTATTGGTATATTTAGCTTTATTCGGAGCATCATCCGCCACAAGGCATTTAGGCGAAGTTCCGATAAGGTCACGTCTGCCTGCCTTTTTCAGCGCTTCAAGGACTATTTCCCTGTTCTGCGGACGGAAATACTGGAGAAGTGCCCTCTGCATAGCCTTTTCCTTCGGTGTTTTCGGCACATATACCTTTTCCATGGTATACGGATCAAGTTCGGTATAGAACATACACGTCGAGATAGTTCCCGGTGTCGGGTAGAAATCCTGAACCTGTTCAGGACGTATCTTATTCTCTTTCAGGAAAAGTGCAAGATCTATCGCTTCATTCAGCGTACTTCCGGGGTGTGATGACATGAGATACGGCACGAGGTACTGTTCCTTGCCTATACCTTTTGTTATCTCATAGAAACGTTTCTGAAAGCGCTTATATGCCTCGATATGCGGCTTTCCCATTTTGTCAAGAACAACGGCAGAGCAGTGTTCAGGGGCAACTTTAAGCTGTCCGCTGACGTGATATTTTATCAGTTCACGCATAAACTCGTCGTTTTCATCCTCGATAAGATAGTCATAACGTATTCCCGAACGTATAAACACACGCTTCACGCCCTTGACCTTTCGCAGTTTTCTCAGCATTCCGAGGTATTCCGTATGGTCAACTTTAAGCGCAGGGCAAGGCGTTGGTGCAAGACATTTCTTACCCATGCAAAGTCCCTGACTAAGCTGTTTATCGCATGATGTGCGCCTGAAATTGGCAGTCGGGCCGCCTACATCGTGAATATATCCCTTGAAATCAGGCATCCGGGTTATGCGCTCCGCCTCGGCAAGAACTGACTCCTCACTGCGGCAGGTGACACGCCTTCCCTGATGAAGCGCAATTGAGCAGAAGTTGCAGTAGCCGAAACAGCCACGGTTATGTGTGATTGAGAAGCGTACCTCCTCGATACCCGGAACACCGCCGACAGCTTCATATGACGGGTGATATGCCCTTGTGTACGGCAGAGAGTAGATATGGTCAAGCTCCTCGGTCGTAAGACTGTACGCAGGCGGATTCTGCACCAACATCATCTTTCCGTGACGCTGAATAATGATCTTTCCGTAGACCTCGTCCTGCCAGTCATACTGAATCTTCGTAGCCTTGGCATATTCTGTCTTATTGTCACGAACCTGTTCAAAAGACGGACACTGTGCCGCACCTATCGGTGTATTCACAGGCTCGGTCATATAGCAAGTACCACGAATATCGTGGATATCGCCTATTTTTTCACCATTTGCAAGACGTGTGCAAAGCTCCTGTATCTGATGCTCTCCCATACCGTACATAAGCAGATCAGCACCGCTGTCAGCAAGAACTGACGGACGTACTGCATCGTCCCAGTAGTCATAATGGGCAAAACGGCGCAGTGATGCCTCAAGTCCGCCTATTGCTATCGGA
Source organism: Ruminococcus sp. (assembly GCA_045641105.1). Classification (GTDB taxonomy): domain Bacteria; phylum Bacillota; class Clostridia; order Oscillospirales; family Ruminococcaceae; genus Ruminococcus. Next base: position 12,489 of record JAZUGG010000081.1, read on the forward strand.
ACGTCACCAAAATATTCACGCAGTTTCTGACAGTAGACAATAACGGCTCTGTCAGGGCGTTTTCCTGCCACACCGCCTGCGGTATATGCATCATCTGAACGCTTTCTTTTTGCGGCAGTGTAATGTGCTACCATTGAGTCTATATTTCCCGATGTTACGAGAAATGCATACTTAGGTGCGCCAAATCTGCGGAAATCACGGTCTGTATGCCAGTCAGGCTGTGAGATTATGCCGACTGTAAATCCCATTGCCTCAATAAGTCTCGTGACGATAGCCGCACCAAAACTCGGATGGTCAACATAAGCATCGCCTGTTATGTAAATGAAATCGAACTGCTCAATTCCAAGCTCGTTCATTTCCTGTTTAGTAGTCGGAAGAAATCCTTCGTACATCTGATCACCTCTGTCAGTCATTCTCCATTCTCATTCTGCGCTCATCATACTGCATTCTCGACATAAGAACACGTCTCGGCTTTGCGCCTTCACTTGGTGCGATAACGCCACGTTCCTCCAGTTCATCCATGATTCTTGCGGCACGGGCATAGCCAAGCTTCAGCTTTCTCTGGAGCATTGATGTTGAAAGCTGACCTGCATCAACTGCAACTCTGATAGCACGCTCAACATAATCCTCATCACTGCCCTCAACAACGCCTGAATCACTGCTGTCACCGTGGTCACCCTTGGCGGCAGGAACGAATGACTCAACAGCCTCAACAATATCATTGTCATATGTAACCTCAGCAAATTGATTCTTGATGAAGTCAAGAGTGCAGTTTATGTCCTTATTTGAAGCGAAACAGCCCTGAACACGGACAGCATCGCTCGCACCTATCGGCATATAGAGCATATCGCCGTTTCCGAGAAGCTTTTCAGCACCTGCGGAGTCAATAATTGTACGTGAGTCTACCTGCGACTTTACAGAAAGTGCGATACGGCTCGGAATATTGGCTTTGATGATACCTGTGATAACGTCTGTGGTAGGACGCTGAGTTGCAACCACAAGATGCATACCTGCGGCACGTCCCATCTGAGCAAGACGCTGTATCGAGTCCTCGACCTCATTTTTTGCAATGAGCATCATATCGGCAAGCTCATCAATGAAAACGACAATCTGCGGCATAATGTCGAAATCGCCGTCCATTCTTGCAAGTTCATTATAGGATTTAAGGTCATTTGCGCCTGCCTCGGCAAAGAGATTGTATCTGCGCATCATCTCATTGACTGCCCAGCCAAGAGCACCTGCCGCCTTTCTTACATCGGTAACGATAGGGATGAGCAAATGCGGAATGCCTTCAAATACCTTGAATTCAACTATCTTCGGATCTATGAGGATAAGTTTCACTTCATCAGGCTTTGCATTGAAAAGAATACTCATGATGATCGAACGTGTGCAGACAGATTTACCTGAACCTGTTGTACCTGCAATGATAACGTGCGGCATCTTTGCGATATCGCCGAGAATTACATTGCCTGTGATATCCTTTCCGACTGCGAATGTAAGCTTACTGTTTGCATTATGGAAATCAGGCGCAGAAAGTATCTCCCTGAGTGAAACCGTATCCTTGGTGCTGTTCGGTATCTCGATACCCACAACGGCTTTTCCCGGAACAGGGGCAATACGTACACCCTGAGCGGCGAGGCTGAGTGCGATATCATCGGCAAGGCTTGTTATCTTCTTGACCTTTACGCCGACACCCGGCTGTGCCTCATATCTTGTTATCGCCGGGCCACGGAAAGCATCCTTTATCTTTACTTCAACACCGAAACTACTGAGTGTATTGACGATTATATCAGCCTTTTCGTGCATTTCACGCATAACTTCATTCCTGTTTACACGCACCTCTGAATTTGAAAGCAGATCAAGCGGAGGCATTACATACTGCGGCTGAACATTAACTTCCTCTGCTGTTTCGGTATCATTTTCATTTTCAGTTTCAATTTCAAGCGGTTCAGGAGTCGGTTCTATCTGAATGACCTCCTCCGGCGGTGCAAACTGCATCGTATCCTCCGAATTCATAGACGGGAATATCTCAAAATCGTCATCAACAGGCGGCAGAGTTTCTCCCTCCGGAAGTGCTACATCAAGGTCAAAATTCTCATCCTGCGGCGGCTGCGGAAGTGGTTCCAGTTCACGGATAGGTCTGCGCCGTCTGCGTGAAGGACGTCCCTCAGTCGGTTCGGGAAAATTATCGGCAGACGGTACAGGAAGATTTTCGTCGTCACTGTCATCGTCTTCAACAAATTCATCGGTAAATTCCGCACCCATTATCATATTCTGCAAACCGTTGCTCCAGTCCCTGAGACGCAGACCGAATCTTTTTAATACACCGAAAAGATCCATCATTCCGTTGCCTGTAAGACACATTATAAGTACAAATACTGCAAGTCCCGTAATTATCCTTGCACCAAGCGCACCTACATATTTCAGCAGAAACCATGCAACAGCAGAACCTGCCGCACCGCCGCCTTTCAGGTGTTTTCCGTCGGCAAATGCGATCTTTATCGCTTCGGTATATTTGTTTGCTATCTCATAATTCGGCGTAAATACCTGAATTACCGTCGCAAGAAAAATAGTCAGCGCACATCCGAAAGAAGTACGTTTTCTGATAACGTCCTCATTCCTGTTCCTTCCTATTTGTATGGAAACATAAATGAACATAGTCGGAACGGCAATAACTGCCAGTCCGAATAGTCCGAGAAGAAGATTATGCAGCTTATGCCAGCCCGAAGAACCGCTCACAAGCGTCAGAAGTCCCGTAAGAACTCCGATAGCAAAAAGAAGTACAGACCAGTACTGATTTGAAGAATCAGGCGGTGCTGCATTTCCGTTTCCGTTATTCTGATTATTATCTGCCATTGATTTCCTCCGATTGCCGTATATTTCATAGCCGAACCATCATCAGCTATACCTTTTCTCTGAATTTTCTATCATATCATACAGACATTCAAGCGCATCACTCAGATTGCCAAGTTCATCGATAAGTCCAAGTCTTACTGCTTCCCTGCCCTCAACAACGCTTCCGACATCCAGTACAAGCTCCTCGGTATTCATCATCAGCCTGCGGAAATCAGATTCCGAAATTCTGCTGTTTGACAATACAAAGTTAACTATCCTGTCCTGCATCCTGTCAAAATATGAAAGTGTCTGCGGAACGCCGATAACAGTGCCGTTCATGCGCACAGGATGTATCGTCATTGAAGCACTCGGCACAATGAATGAATGCTTTGCGCTTACTGCAAGCGGTACTCCGATAGAATGACCGCCGCCCACGACAAGCGATACCGTAGGCGTTTTCATGCCTGAGATAAGTTCTGCAATTGCGAGACCTGCCTCAACATCTCCGCCGACAGTATTCAATATTATCAGCAGTCCCTCAACGCTCCTGTCCTGTTCAACAGCTACAAGCGCAGGTATGATATGCTCATATTTCGTAGTCTTATTCTGTTCTGCAAGCACATAATGTCCTTCGATCTGTCCTATGACCGAAAGACAGTGAATAAGATGCTTTGAATTCTGTGAGATGCTCTCGCCGTTTTTTTCGGCAAGAAGTATTTCTTCAAGTTCATCTTTCTGCTTGTCCGACTCACACATAGCAATACCCCCAAAAATTAAAATTTCAATCTTATTATAAGCTGTTTTTGGGAGCATATTCATATGGGCATCTCTAAAAACCCATTTTGAGTAAGAAAAAACAGATAGGTGCAGCAGATGCTGTGCATAGCTGTTTTTTCTCAGAAGGGGTTTTTAGAGATGCCCATTTTTAATTATACACATTTTTCTGCCGGATGTCAACCAAGAATAAACAAAAAACCGTACAAAGCAAAAATTTCAGCCTTGTACGGTTTATATCAGAAAATATCCATATAAGTAAGCAATTCGGAATTCATATACGTGGAATAGGAAAGATACCATTTCCCGTCTTTTTCAACGAATGCACAGCCGTTTCCCACAAATTTGTGCTCGTCCTGCCCGTCAGTATAATATACATGGGCACAGTCCATAGCTGTTGAAAATCCCGTGCCGAGAGTAACATTGAAGTTGGAAAGTTCATCTACGGTACTTGCTTTCAGGTCATCAGGCTTGAATGTCACAGTCCACTGTTCAGGCGGAAGCTGTGAATTTGCCGTCATTACATCACGGATATTCGCCATTGACAGCTTTATAGCCTTTACGACTTCAGCCTTGCGGAATGCCTTTTCAGCAGTTTCATCTCCAAGCATACCTGTCCTGTCAACAAATCTGTGATAGCCGTCGATTTCCTCCTGAGAGAACATATCATATACAAGTTCATAATTATCCGAAAGATAGGCATTATAATATGTCTGTGCAGCCTCAGCAGCTGATGCATAGCCGTTTGTCGGTGCAGGTGCGGCAGTTGTCTCAGCGACAGTTGTTTCAGCAGCCGCTTCCGTGACAGCCTCTGTTGAAGTTGATACAGAAGTTTCTGTTTTCTTCTTTGTTGTTGTCAGGGAAGATACAACTGTAGTTTTTGCTGTTGTTGCAGCAGCAGTTGCTGTCACGCTTACGCTTTCAGTCGGCTCCGATGAAGTACTGCCCACTTTCTTTCCGCCGCAGGCAGTCAGTACCGCTGCCAAAATGCATACCGCTGTCAGGCTTATATATTTATTATTCATTTCAATTCTCCGATGCAGAAGTAATTTTCTGTCTTATGCTTTCACAGGGGATTCTCACATATACATTCGTTTCATCCTCATGATGAATATAGCCGCCGTTTCTGAGCATAGTACGTATTGACGGCAGATTTTCCCTGTGTGCCCTGAGATAGACTTCGTTTTCAGGAATTATCTTCACAGCTTTCCTGAGAGTGAGCGCAAGCCCTTTTGTTCCATATCCCTTCCCACGAAACTGCGGTGCAATATACTGACCAATGTGACCCGAACCGTTCACCAGCGACTCACAGAGATAATGACGTATCCTGTACCAGCCGATGATATGTTCGTCCTCCCACAGGAAATATGATGATTCAGGCACATAGCCTTCGGGAAGTCCGATGCCTTTCTCACTGTCAGCCATGACCGCAAGGCACTTTTCACGGAAATCCTCACGCTTTATGCCTGCCCATTCGTTGATGAAGCCGTTTTCATCATATGGTACACTGCTTATGAAGCGAAATTCTTCGTCAATATCTTCAAAATTTGCTTTTTTAAGAGAGAGCATGATTATTTCAGGTTGATATACTGAGTGATATCATCTCTCATGCGGATAACTTCACGGCGTGCAGCCTTTGCAAAGTCACGTTCGTCGCATTCTTCCTTCTTATATGCACACATAACGGCTCTTGAAGAATTTACAATAGCGCCGAGACCATTCTCATCGAATCCGCCTTTAAGACCTTCTGCACCGCCGCCCTGTGCACCATAGCCCGGAACGAGGAACATTGTGTGCGGAAGTCTTGCACGGAGTTCGGAAAGCATTTCAGGATATGTAGCGCCTACAACAGCACCTACAGCAGAATAGCCGAATTTACCTCTTGTATCTTCACCCCATTTTTCGCACATATCGCCCATAGCCTCATAGATAGTGCGTCCGTCAGCGAGCTTCATATCCTGTAATTCACCGCTTGAAGGATTTGATGTTTTTACGAGGACAAATATTCCCTTGTCACGGGATCTGCAAACCTTGAGAAGCGGCTCTATGCCGTCTGTGCCAAGGTAGCCATTGACTGTAAGAGCATCTGCACCAAAAGCTTCAATATCATTCTCGGCAACTCTTGTAACACCGAGGTGAGCATTTGAATAAGCCTCCATTGTTGCGCCGATATCATTTCTCTTGCCGTCTGTCATAACAAACATACCGTTGAGTTTTGCATAGCGGATAGTCTTTTCGAGTGTTCTGATTCCGTAATGTCCGTACATTTCATAGTATGCAGCCTGCGGCTTGATAGCCGGAACAATATCATGAATTTCATCAATAATAGCCTGATTGAACTCATAAATTGCTCTTGCGGCAGCTTTCAGTGTCCAGCCGTCCTCGTCAAGATAGCGACGCTTGATGAAATCAGGAACATATTCAAGCTTAGGATCAAGACCTACAACAGTAGGGTTTTTCTTTTCGATGATTTTTTCAATAAGTCTGTCAAATGACATAATATATACTTCCTTTCAGATTATATAGCAGAATAACGTATCTCACCTTTTGATACGGTAACAAGCGGCTTTCCTGTAAGTTCCATGCCCTTGAAAACAGAATTATGCGATTTTGAATGGAGCTTTTCAGGCTCAACAGTCCATTTTCTGTTGATATCAGCGATAAGAAGATCAGCTGTGCTGCCGACTTTTATTGACGGGATATCAAGACCAAGAATCTTTCTCGGATTGATGCACATAAGCTCTGCGACCTTATTCAGCGTAATTTCGCCTGTATGATACAAAGCAGTGAGAGTTGCGGCAAATGAAGTTTCAAGACCGACAACGCCGTTCGGAGCTTTGATGAAATCAGACTTTTCCTCTGCGGAATGTGGAGCATGGTCGGTTATGATACAATCAATAGTGCCGTCTTTTATGCCCTCGATAACTGCATTTACATCAGCATCGGTACGGAGCGGAGGATTCATTCTGTAATCGGCATCACGCTTTTCAAGAAGTTTGTCAGTCAGCATGAAATAATGCGGTGCAGTCTCACAGGTCACTTTAACGCCACGGGATTTTGCAAAACGTATCATTGCTGTACTGCCCTCAGTCGAAACATGGCAGATGTGTATTCTCGCATTTACAGAGTGGGCAAGTATCATCTCACGGGCAGTGATATAATCCTCGGAAGCCCTGTCCATACCTTTTACACCAAGCTTTTCGGATATTTCGCCCTTGTTCATTTTACCGCCGTCAATAATGTTCAGGTCTTCGCAGTGTGAAGCGACGAGCAGTCCGTTTTCATTGGATAATTCAAGGGCTTTTCGCATCATTTCGGCATTTTCAACAGGTCTGCCGTCATCGGAGATACATATAACGCCTGCCGCTTTGAGTGCATCATAGTCACAAAGTCCGTCGCCCTTCATACCTCCTGTGATACAGCCGACGGGATAGACATCAACGCCCGTGCCCTTTGCCTTATCAATAATATAACGGATAGTTTCGGGATTGTCGCACGGCGGCACGGTATTCGGCATAGCAAGAACACCTGTAACACCGCCTGCAAGAGCCGCACTGCATCCGGTAAGCACGTCCTCCTTATATTCAAGTCCGGGATCACGGAAATGAACGTGCATATCGAAAATTGACGGCATGAGCACAAGACCTGTTCCGTCTATTGTTTTGTCAGCCTGAACACTGAGATTTTCGCCTATTTCAGCGATAATACCGTCTTTCACGAAGATATCGGAAACGATATCTGTCACATCATCAACGGCACGGATATTTTTAATAAGCAGAGAAGCCATGATTTCCTCACTTTCATAGAAAAACCGTCTGATTTTCAGCAGACGGGGTAATTTTGGCATCATCATACAAAGCCGTCAGATATGCCTTGTACGTTCTTTTTATTATAACATAAATTTTACAGCTTGTCCAGTGTTAGAAAACAGAATTTTTGTTTGTTAGTTTTTCTGCTGCTGATAGTAAAATGTTTAATCTAAATAAATGTTTTAATTCAAAATAGTCATTTGGTTTTTAGAGGTGCCCTATTGTCAAAAAACGTTATTTTATCCACTAATTATGTGTTTTATGGGTTGAATTTGTTACTTATTTAGTTTATAATAGGATTTGTAATGAAGTTTCCCTCTCATTTACACCGCCTAAAATTCCGGACTGAATATCTGCACACTGTTCTTTTCGGATCAGGCAAATTTCCGCTGTGATAGGATAGCTTACAGCGGAAGTGTAATAATTCAAGCTATCCTGTGCTTTGTAAGAGGGCATATCAGAAAAACGTACTCACCGCTGAGTGCGTTTTTTATTTTTACTGATAATTGTAAAAAATTATTTTTAGTCTATTTAAGGGCATTTCCTTTGACTTTTCAAAGTATATGTGGTATAATTTGATATACTTGCAGAGGAGGCGGTTTCGATGACTAAGAAACTGAAATATTATATCGTTAAGCTTGTATTCAGGGTGGGTGCTCTTGGTGCATTGCTCTTTCTTTACTTCACCGGTAAAGACGAAATGACGGAATTTCTGACAAAACCTGTTTTTCATGGCATAAATCTTCTGCACATAATATGGGCAATGTTCATGATAATCATGATTTCACACATCTTCCCGACAAATCTCCGCTCAATGGCTTTGCTGAAATCAAAAAAGCGGAAATATGTTCCTGTTGAAAACTATTCCGAATATGAACTTCTGAAATATGTTCAGGAGCAAAACCGAAAAGCATGGCAGGTCATGCTTGTATGGCTCATTTTCAACAGTATATGGGCACTTCTCTATCTCCTCAGCGTTATCGGTGAAGCTGAACTTCTCATTATTTCAGGCTTCTATTTTCTTTGCGACTACATCTGCATACTGTTCTACTGCCCGTTCAGTTCAAAGCTGATGAAGAACAAATGCTGCGTAAACTGCCGTATTTACGACTGGGGCCATTTCATGATGTTCACCCCTATGCTTTTTATCAAGAATTTCTTTTCGTGGAGTTTGTTTTTCACTTCCCTTATCGTACTGATACGCTGGGAGCTTGCCTATTCAAAACACCCCGAAAGATTCTGGGAAGGCTCAAATCAGATACTGAAATGTCAGAACTGCAAGGACAAGACCTGCAAATTCAAGAAAAAATAAATGCTTTTCCTATTGAAATATTTTTCTGAATATAGTATAATTTATTGTGTAAAGATATGTCCTCACATAAACTGTGGGATGATATTTTATATTTTCTGTCATTTCATGACAGTAGTTAATGAGGTAATTTTATGCGTATAAGACACAAATCATGGGCAAAACCTGAACTTGAGGACTGCTCATTCTATGTTAAAGAACCACAGGCTCAGATCGGTCACTGGAGAGAACTTTTCAGCGAACCTGACAAGCCGCTTTATGTTGAACTCGGCTGCGGCAAAGGAGGATTCATCTCTCAGGCTGCTCCTGCACATCCCGAAATCAATTTCGTAGCTATGGATATCAAGAACGAAATGCTCGTTCTTGCCAAAAGAAAGCTTGAAGAAGCATTTTCTGCTAAAAATTTCACACCTGACGGCAATACACGAATTGCTATCCAGAATATTGAAAGAATGGAACTTGCGTGGAATGAAAATGACCGTGCAGACCGCATATACATAAATTTCTGCAATCCGTGGCCTAAGAAAAAGCACAAGAAACGCCGCCTTACACATACCCGTCAGCTTCTCAACTATAAGAAGTTCCTGCGAGGCGAGATATGGTTCAAGACTGATGACGATGAACTTTTTGAGGAATCGTTTGAATACTTTGAGGAGGCAGGTTTCAGAATAAAATATAAGACCTTCGATCTTCATGCGGAAAGTCCGTATGAAAACTTTGTGACTGAGCATGAAAAGATGTTCACTGACGAAGGAAAGAAAATAAAGTTCCTTATCGCTGAACCAATTCAGGAGGATCAACATGGAATTTGAAAAAAACAAGGACAATTTTTCATTCGGATTCGGCTCGGTGACGACCGCAGGCAAGGGAAATCTTTCCGATGCTCAGGAAGTTCCTAAATCCATAAAAACCAGACATGATGTCAAAGGGATAGCTGCGAGTGCTGCAAAAGCTGCTGCCCTCACAGGTCTCATACTTCTGAAACACAAGGTCAGCAAGAAAAAGTAAATCTGAAAATTACAGATTTTCAGAGATATCCATACATTAATAAAGGAGAATTGATATGTCCGCTAAAACCAAAAAGAAAAGCGTTTTCAAAACTATTATGAAAGTACTCCTGACCATAATTATTATAGCTCTCATTGCTGCATTCATTGTCGGCTATTACATAACATCAAAGGAAATGGACAAGAAGTTTTACAGAGTTGAATATCCAGATGCTTCTCTTGATCCTGATTATCACTATGACCATTATAAGGACAAATATCCAAGAGAGGAAGTAAGCTTCCGTTCAGGCGACAACGTGCTTAAAGGCTATATTTACGGTCTGAATAACGATAAGGGCGTTATCGTTTTCGGTCATGGAGTCAGCCACGGTCACGAAAGATATCTCAGCACGATCAATGCTCTCGTTGACTGCGGATGGCGTGTTTTCACATACGACTGCACAGGCACTTGTACAAGTGAAGGAAAGAGTACCGTTGGTCTCGGTCAGTCTGTCATAGATATGGACAGAGCACTCAATTTTGTTGAAGATAACGGAATTTTCAAGGATATGCCTGTTTTCGTTCTCGGTCACAGCTGGGGCGGATATGCTTCTGCTGCAATTCTCGGCTTTGACCACGATATTACTGCAAGCTGTTCTATTTCAGGCTATAACAAGCCGCTCACAGAACTCTGCGAATTCGCTGACAGAAAATTCGGTGAAAAAAGCATTGCTATCTATCCTTTCATCTGGCTGTATAATCAGGTTCAGTTCGGCAGATATGCTTCAATTTCCGCTGTTGATTCAATAAACAAGACTGATACTCCTGTTCTTATAATTCACGGCGACAATGATGAAACGATCGAATATAACGGCGCATCAATAATCGCCCAGAGAGGTCATATCACAAATCCGAATGTTGAATATTTCACCTTTGAAGCACAGGACAAGGATACACACAGCGGTATGTTCAAAACAAGTGAATACTATGACCACTACAACGCTGACCTCAAGCCGAGAGATACTGAACTAAAGGCAAAATACAGCGATGACATTCCTGATGATGTTTATGCCGAATATGTAGCATCTATCAATAAAGACCTCTATAATGCCCCGAATCCTGACCTTATAGAACTTATTGACAGCTTCTTTGAAAAGCAGCTCACAGCAGAAACTGCCGAATGAAACATATTAAAGCAATAATTCTTGCTGTATGCACCATCTTTCTCCTCATTATGCTTACTCCCTACATTGCGTACAAGCTGACTGACGACATTGACATAGCTGTGTCACCAACAACGAACAGAATAGTTCAGTATGGTGACGAATACTATTACAGCACTCCACGGGGAGTATATCGGTGCGGCGAGATTGATACACTTATTGCAGAGGGCAGCTATGACAGCTTCTATGTTGACCAGAGCAGACTTTACTGCAGCGATGTTGTGCTGAAAGATAAAGTCAGACATAACACACTCTATATCTTTGACAAAAATTCAGGCAATGCACTTGTTACCCTCGAAACTCCCGACAGCCTTGAAGGCTCAATAAACGAAGGAATAATGTGCGTTCAGTCTGTCCAGAAAGTCACTGATAAATCTGTCCTCAGATTTTATGATATATTTAACGGATTCAAAGAAATTCCTGTGATCTACGAACGTAAATTCGCAGGTGATGCTACTATTTTTGAGTTTGCAGACGGCAGAACCCCGATAGTTGTAAGTGATACGATATACAGTGATATTCTTGCTGTTACAAAGGATTATATCGCTTGTACAAGACCGATAGATGATACCGATATCGTCTTTGACTATCCTGATTTGCTGGCATATAATACAACTCATGTCGGCAAGCTCAATACCGCATTTGATACCGAAAACGGACTTTATATCTCAACCACTGAAAATAAGTCGTTCTTCTGGGAAAAAGACGATTTTTCACGTACAGACCTGAAGCATAACAAATACGATTCTGCAAAAATAATCGAACAGCGTACAGGCAAAATAACCGAAAAAAAGAAGTTTCACCGAACCGAACGTATCCTGCGGTATGATGATAAGATGACGATCACTTACTATAATGGCAAATTCATTTATTACAGCTCTGATAATTTCAGAGAGATAGCAAGCCTGCCTGCCGATGAAATAATCAACGGCGGCAGATATACTGTTGAAAATTGCGGCGACATGACCTTCATTTTCGACGAAAACGGCCTCGTCCGCAAACTTTCCGCTTTAAACTAAATCTCAGATTATAAAAACAGCGATGCTTTTATAGAAACTTTGTACTTATTATTGAGGGAAACCCTTTTGAAAAAGGGTTCTCCCTCAAACTCCCTTCCTAAAACTTTTGGGTGTTTTAGCGTATTTGGTATAGGACATATGTCCTATACCAAATACGCCATAATACTAAAAGTCTTTGAAAAGGGGTTCGGGGAAGAACCTTTCCTCAGAAAGGTTTGCCCCGATAAAAAGCATGAAATTCTATAAAAGCACCGCTGTTTTTATAATCTGAGTTTTAATTTAATGTGAAATCAGCCGATTTGCCAAGAAGATATGACTGAATGAGTACAAGGTCATTTATTTCGGCTTTGCCGTTTTTATCGATATCAGCCGCTTTTTCAGCTGTTTTATCTGCAAAGCCGTCAGTAAGTCCGTTTCGTGCTATGATAAGGTCAAACACATCAACAGAACCATCGGAATTTACATCACCAAGTGTAACGGTTATTTCAGGTTCTTTGCCTGCGCTTGTTATCTTTATGCCGTCAACCGCACCAATAAGATTATCGACATAAAACGAATCTGAGCCCTCCTCAGTCTCGACATACAGCCAGAGATTTACTGCATCATCAGGTATTTTGAAGCTTTCGTCCGATAATTGCAGCCATTTTCCCTTGGTAACGACCGCTGTATCGACCTTATCATAATGAGTCTCCCCTGCGCTGTCCTCATACTGGAGGGTCAGGAAGAATGTCTGCGAATCCGTTTCGCCCTCGTCATACATTACATCTGCGCTGAAACTATAGGACTCACCGCCCTTGAATGCGGAATTGAGATGCTGTGTGATACCATTCCATGAAGCCTCACGATTGGAAACATATGCTGAAGAACTGCCGTCTGATGCGGCTTTATCAGTAGAGGTTATCTTTGCACTGCCTCTGCCTTCCCATTTATCAGTACTGCCCTCAAATGAACTGCGGAAATAATATCCGTTCTCGTCAGGCTCGATAATTTCAACATAATTCCACGGCGTACACTCAAAATCAAAGCTGTCAATATCAGCATAACCGCCTGTAGACTTTGTTGGATAGCTGTATATCGCACTTCTGTAACCTGTGAAAACTTTCAGATCATAGGTCATTTTTATCTCATCGCCAAGCTTTTTCCAGTTCATACCGTCATACGAATAATAGAAATTCACCTTATCGATATCATTTGAGGCGCTCATATCCGATTTTACATCGCTGAACTTGAAATCTGCCTTCAGGTATATTGTATCGCCGTCAAGATTTTCCTCGGCGACTTTTTTGTCGTAGCTGTCCTTGATATTCGCATTTCCCGAATATCCGCCGTTTTTCGACATATACACTTTTTTCTGACCACTGTCAGTCACATAAACGCCTATATTTCCATAGTTGAACTGAAACGCCGAAAGACCTGCATGATCTCCGGGCTTCATTCCCGTTGTATCAAGCTTTATCACGCTGCTGCACGCCGGGCCTACAGTACGCATAGTCAGCGTATTCCGGGCATTCATAATGTTTGTTGCCATGTTATTGTTGTGCAGTCTTAGCCAGCCTTCACGCTCAGTTACAGACCACGATTTATTGTCGGGATTGTGATTCCACTGCCATTCAAGTTTAAGCTTATTTTCTGAATAACTGAAATCGTCGTCACGGGCAACTATCGCACCTGTAGCATCTCCGTCAACTGTAAAAGAAACGGGAGCTTTGCCGTTTACGCCCATGATAGGCCAGTCATTCTGCCATGTAACAGGCACAAGCACAGGTATTCTGCCGACAGAACCATGGTCCTGAAACAGCAGACCATACCATTTTCCATCTGGTGTATCAACGATTCCGCCCTGTGCAACGCCGCTTCCGTATGAGCCAACGCCTGATTCAAGCACAGTCTTTCCTTCGTAATTGCCGAGCAGACTCTTGCTCCTGTAGCAAAGCTCGATTCTGGGGTGACCTGACGGCCATGCAATGACGAAAACATAGTAATAATCGCCTATTTTCTGAATATGAGAGCCTTCGCCTGCAAGTCCGTCAAGACCTGTCTTGAACAAGGTCTTGTCAACGCCGCCCCACTTGAAATCAGTCATCTGCTCGTTGAATTCCTTTATCTTTATTTCGCCGTTTCCGCCGTAGACAAGGTAATTCCTGCCGTCATCATCGAAAAGAATCGATGCATCATGATACATTCCGTTAACCGCACTGCATGACCATTTACCGTTTTCAATATCGTCAGTTGAGTAGATATATGACTTATTCGTACCATAACTGCCGAAGAAAACATAGAATTTTCCGTCATGATAACGCAGGCTTGCCGCCCACTGACCGTGAGAATAGTCATGCTTATCATTTTTCAGTGTCTGAACATCGCCGTCAGCGAGAGTGTCATAGACATAATTGCATATTTCCCATGAAACAAGGTCTTTCGACTTCATTATAGGCGCACCGGGGCTGAAAAACATAGTAGTGCTGACCGTGTAATAGGTATCTCCGACACGAATAATGTCAACATCGGGAACGTCCGCCCAGATAACAGGGTTGTTCACTGTTGTTGCGGCGGCAGCTGACATAGTTAAAAGATTTTTTGTGTCTGATAGAAGTACTGCTCCCGAATAAGCCAGTACCATTGCGGAAACTAAAGCTCCCGCAGTAAAACGTTTAAGTTTCTCCATAATATCCTCCTGAAAAAAATGTTCAAAAAAGCTAACATTTATACACTAATTATATAGTATTTTTTTCAGAAAGACAACTCACAAAATAAAGATTTGGTGTATTTTTCAATTGTTCTGCTTCTTTATCACACGCATCAGCAGAAACATTGAGAACATCATGCAAACCATTTCCTCAACAGGCTGTGCAAAAATCAGTCCGCTGTACTGCCATAAGCTGTTAAAGATCAGCAGAAACGGTATGTAAAGCACAAGCTGACGAACAATAGTAATTCCAAATGCATACAGCGGCATACCTATCGCATTGAAAGTATTGCGTGATATTGATGTTGCCCCGACAAAAGGAAGCATCAGCATTGCCGCACGAAGCGTCCTCACGCCTGTCTGTATGACCTCGGAATTCTCCGAAAATATGCCGATAAGTTCGGGCGCAAATATACCGTAAGCCGCCATAATGCCTATCTCGATAATGCTCGTTTCAATAACGCCTGCCATGATAAGGCTTTTCATGCGGCTGAAATTCTTTGCGCCGTAGTTATAACCCATAAGAGGCTGACAGCCTGCCGCCATGCCCTGATAGACATAGCCGCCGAATGTCATTATTTTGTTTGATATTCCCATTGCCGCAACCGTCAGTTCACCGTAATCTGCGGCAAGATTGTTGCTGACTATGATAGCCGCCGTAGAGAAAAACTGCTCAAAAGTATGAGGAATACCAACAAGCATTATCTCTTTTATTATATTTTTGTCAAAATGCTTATATTCCAGTGACGGTTTCAGAATTGTTTTTCCGCTGAAATAAAAACCAAGCATCACAATCATTCCGACTGCATTTCCGATAACCGTAGCTATTGCTGCACCCTTTATCTCCATTTTCAGGGTAAAAATAAACAATGGATCGAGTATGATATTAGTTATTGTACCTATTATCATGCCTATCATTGAATAAAATGTCGAACCCTCACTGCGAAGAAGCTGACCAACTGCATAGTTTCCCATCGTAAAAATACAGCCTATGAACATGATAAGCACATAGTCCTTTGTATAATCAAATGTATTATCTTTTGCTCCAAGAAGTTTTACTATCGGATCAATAAAAATTATACCAAAAGCCGTTATCACGATGCCGGCTGTCAATATCAGTTCAAATCCTATCATAAGCGTATGATTTGCTTCATCTTTCCTGTCTGCACCTATGCATCGGGCAATATACGATGCGCCGCCGTTTCCTGCAATGCCCGAAACTGCGATCATTATCATCATGACCGGATATGCAAGATTTGTCGCCGCAAGCTGATAGTCATCATGCAGAAGTCCCACAAAATACGTGTCAACAAGATTATATGCCACCATAAAAAGCATACCGAGTGTAACCGGCAATCCCATTTTCAGCACTGCCGCTGACGGCTTTTCCTCCGCCATTGTGTAAATTCGTCTGTCATTATCTTTTGTCAATTTTTTTGTCATTATTCTTCTGCCGTTCCTTTCATACTTCTAACAATTTTTCAAGAACCATAGCTTCACGCTCGATAAGTGCGCTGTCATAGCCGAAATGCTCATGTGTACGGTTGACTTCGATAGCTTTTTCAGTCTCGGTATATTCAAGCGTAAACTGCTCATCGCTCTCATATACATCAAGATTCTGCGACAGTATTTCGTCATCTGTCTCACAGAAATAGTAGAAATTCTCCTGTTCAAAAATAGTATTTTCAGCGTACAGACTTTTCTGGATACGCAGTACAGAGCCGAATTCACGTATTGTTTCCGGTCTGACAGCAAGACCTGTCTCCTCCCTTACCTCACGGATAAGCGCAGATTCATGGCTTTCGCCGTCCTCGATACCTCCGCCCGGAAACTTGTAATAGTCATATTTCAGGCTGTGAACAAGCGCTGTTCTGCCGTTTTTCATGATTATCGCCCTTACAGACGGTCTGCGGAAACGCTTCATATCATCTGCGTAATCCTTCAGATCGATAGTAAATAGTTTTTTCATTAGTACAATTTCCTTTCATGTTTTTTGAGTTATAATATTTATTATTATATCACTTCTTATTTAATATTTCAAGCATCAGACACACAAATTATGCACAGATATTCTCAAAAATCATCTATTTTTACACCTTTTCATTCGTTTTGTACGTTGACTGCATACAAAAAATATGATAAAATTAATTAATATTTGTGAAAGGTGTGATATTATGAAGAAATTCCTCGCTTTTTGTCTGTCCACCGCCTTTGCGCTTTCGACAGCCGAGAGTATTCCTGCGCTCAAGGCTGATTCTGCGGAAGGACAGAAATTCACTCATCAGGAATGGACAGGTAAATCCTATACTGACCTGAACGGCAGAACTCAGTACGCCGAGGACGTTTTTGCGATAAACCGTGAACAGGCTTCCGTCAATCCTGTACCGTTCCAGGACGACATTTCTGCACAGAAAGCCGTCTGGGATTATAACTCCCGTGAAGATTCGGACTATTTCCAGCTTCTCACAGGCTATGGCAACGACTGGGAACTGAATGTCGTCCAGAATGCCGAACAGGCTCAGAAATATCTGAACGGCGGCTTCATGAACCCCAATTACTCCACGTCTGCGGCTGACGGCTGGAAAACAGTCGAAATGCCGAAAAGCTGGACTCGTCAGGGCTTCGATTTCTCGATATATGAGAATGTCGGCGAACCGTGGCAGAGCAATTACGATAAGTATGTCCCCTGCCCGAATGCCCCGACGAATTACAATCCTGTCGGTCTCTACAGAAAAAAATTCGCCGTTGACAATTCAATGCTCGCTTCCGACCGCCGCATCTATATCCAGTTTGACGGCGTAGAATCGGCGTATTACCTCTACATCAACGGCAAGGAAGTCGGCTACAGCGAGGACACATTCAGCCCTCACCGCTTCGACATAACCGACTACCTTACAAACGGCGAAAATACGCTTGCTGTTGAGGTTCACAAGTTCTGCGACGGCACATGGTTTGAGGATCAGGACATGATCTATGACGGAGGTATTTTCAGGGACGTTTTCCTCGTAAGTGCGCCGAATGTTCAGATAAGTGACTATACTGTCCGCACTGATCTTGACCAGTATTACGAAAACGCCGCCCTCTCAATCAGTGCAGAAGTGAAAAATATCACTCCTGATGCTAAAAACGGCTTGTATGTACGTGCCGAAGCTTTCGATGAAAACGGTATAAATATCCTGTCAGATGCAGGAAGTGCCGTACCGAAAGTTGATGCATGGGGCAGAACAACTGTAGATTTCACCGTCAACGTTGCATCTCCGAAACTCTGGTCTGCTGAAAATCCTAATCTCTATGCTCTTATCCTCACCCTCATTGACGACAGCGGCAACGAAATAGAAACTGTCTCCGCACAGCTTGGTTTTCGTGAAATAGGCTTCACATCGACAGAAGTTGACTGGTCATACAAAGTCACCACAAAGTCATGGCAGCCTATCACCATAAACGGAAAGCGTCTCCTCCTCAAAGGCGTAAACCGCCACGACACCGATCCGTTCAACGGCAAGACTACGCCGCAGAACGTCATTGAGGAGGATATCCGCCTCATGCAGCAGAACAATATCAATGCCATAAGAACTTCCCATTACAGCAACGATTCCTACCTGTACTGGCTATGCAACAAGTATGGTATGTACGTTATGGGCGAAACTAATATGGAATCTCACGCCCTCATGGATGACAACGACAACAAGGGCAAATTCTATGAACTTGGTCTTGACAGGACTGAAACCGCATATCAGCGCCTGAAAAACAATCCGTCGATCATCGCATGGTCTATCGGCAACGAAATGGCTTACACAAGCGATCCAAACGCCGCAAACGGTCTTTTCCGTGATATGATATGGTACTTCAAGAAGAACGATCCTACTCGTCCTGTCCATAGTGAAGGTCAGGGCAGCAGCTTGGGCGTTGACATGGGCAGCAATATGTACCCGTATTCAGGCGGCATAGGTGGAAATGCAGGCAGCGGCAAGATTCCGTATGTAATGTGCGAATATGACCATGCTATGGGAAATTCCGTAGGTGCGCTAAAAAATTACTGGGACGTTATCCGCAGTTCCGACAATATGCTCGGCGGCTTCATCTGGGACTGGGTTGACCAGTCAAGAGCAGTCAGCATCGCAAGCAAAGGCGGCGGTTGGGATTACTACTCCGAGGACTATGCCCACAAAAACCTCTATTCCGAAGAAATCAAAGGCAATTTCTATGCCTACGGCGGCGACTGGGGCGACTTCCCGAATGACAACAGCTTCTGCGAAAACGGTCTGATAAGCCCAGACCGTACTCCTCAGCCTGAACTTGCCGAAGTAAAATACCAGTATCAGAACTTCTGGTTCTCGGCTTCTCAGGAACAGCTTAAAAACGGCGAAGTTTCGGTATATAACGAAAATAATTTCAGGAACATCAGCGACTATGACGTTAACTGGGAGCTTGTCAAAAACGGAATCACCATACAGAGCGGCATGGTGACATCTCCGAATGTTGCTCCTCTCACACAGGGGAAGCTGAAAGTTCCGTTCACTTTCCCGAATTCGTGTCTCTCAGGTGACGAATATAACCTTGTAATGACCGTAACCACAAGAAATGCTACGGACTTGGTTCCCGCAGGCACGGAGATCGCCCACGGTCAGCTTCCGATTTCCACAAACGGCAGAAATATTTCGGATACATCGTCAAAAGGTGAGGTTACCATAGTTGACCACCCTGATTCATATATCCCTGTCGGCAAGGATTTCAACTTCGTTATCGACAAGTCAACAGGTCTTATGAAGTCATACTCATACAAAGGCGAAACTCTCATTGAAAATGGTCCTGTACCTAATTTCTGGCGTGGATACGTTGAAAACGACAACAATGCAGGCAAAAACAAGCTTTTCGATACCAACTGGCAAAAGGCTATGGATAAGGTCAATGTGCTCG
Source organism: Ruminococcus sp. (assembly GCA_045641105.1). Classification (GTDB taxonomy): domain Bacteria; phylum Bacillota; class Clostridia; order Oscillospirales; family Ruminococcaceae; genus Ruminococcus. The sequence continues at coordinate 32,047 of JAZUGG010000081.1, forward strand.
GCATTGATACAAGTGACGGTATTAATGGCAGCAAGATTATCGTCTCACACCTAAGTCTCCCGAATGCAGGCAATACAAAGGTCGATATCACCTATACGGTCAATGGAGACGGCAGTGTTAAGGTCGATATGTCGGTAAATGCCGTAGGTTCAGGCATGGGTAAATTCCTCAGAGTAGGCTCAATTATGACTCTGCCCGCAGGTTCGGAACAGCTTTCATGGTACGGCAACGGCTTTGCAGAAACATTCAATGACAGAAAAACAAACGGCATTCATAAGGTATGGTCTGACACTGTTTCAGGTCAGTTCTATCCGTATATGAAGGCTGATGACTGCGGCAATCACACCGATGTTCGCTGGATATCCGTAAAGAATCCGAATAACAGCATGGGACTTCTTGTCTCGGCAAACGGCGAAGTTGAGGCAAGTGCCCTCCATTTCATGCCGAATGACCTCATGAACGCCAATCATCCTTTTGAGCTTTCGCCACGCAAGGAGACATTTCTCAGCGTTGACTACGGCTCAATGGGCACAGGCAGCGCTACCTGCGGTCAGGGCACTCTTGACGAGTATCAGCTTCCGTCTGACAAGGTTTATAAGTGGAGTTACACTATCATTCCTGTATCAGCTTCTGCTGATGACGAGGAACTTACGAATATCAGCGCAAAACTCCGTTCAGACGGCATTTCAGTTCAGGATAAGAGCAATAATCAGCTTACTGTTCCGATAAAATCACCTGCCGAACTTTCATCTTCTGCAAGCGGAAATACTGTTTCAGGCAAAGTCGAGATTCCGTCAAACAGCTCTCTCAGCAGTGCTGTTGAGGGCAAAAACTCCTTTACTGTTGAGGTCAATGTCACACCGACAGGCAATCCTGAATACAATATGTTCGCAAGCAAGGGCGACCACGCTTTCGGTCTGCGTTCCCGTGGAACTTCTATCGATTTCTTCATTCATGCCGACGGTGACTGGAGACCTCTTTACTGCGATCTGCCGAGCGATATCGCATCAAACTGGCTGAATAAACAGCATCAGGTCGCAGGTATCTACAATGCATCAGACAATACCCTCAGCGTTTATGTTGACGGCAAAATTATCGGCACAGGAAAAACAAATACTTCCGCAGGCGTTTCACATTCCGATTATCCTGTATGTCTCGGAGAATGCCCTGAAACAGGCAGATTTTCACAGGCGAAATTCAGCGATTTCCGTATCTACAGCAAGGCTCTTACAGAGTCAGAACTCAAATCACAGAATACCTCCTCACCGACCTATGCTCCTGACAGCAGATATGTCCAATTATGGCTTGATTTCGACAATATCGCACAAGCCGAAACTGAAGGCGATGTAAATGCTGACGGAAAATTCGACATATCCGATGCAGAAGCACTCCAGAAATGGCTGCTTAATACGAAAAACAGCGTAAAGAACGGCGATGCAGGAGATTTAAACGGTGACGGCGTACTTGATATGTTTGACCTTATTATTATGAAAAACAAATTAAACTGATAGTTTTGACAGTACCGTCTGAATGACGGTACTGTTTTTTTGACAAGTTCTACCAAAAAAGGATTTTCATTTGTTTAATCTGAACATTGAACATACGCATATGTTGTGATATAATATTTTATATATATTATTTTTTCAGGGGGAATTTACTATGAAGAAGATTATTTCTATGCTTGCTGCAATATCTCTCATATGCGGTGCGGTACTCTCAGTCAATGCTTCTGCCAAGGTTGCAGAAAGTACGACCATGCCCGATAATACGGCGGATGAGGAAGACACAAATACTACGGCCACACAGATTCCTGAATGGTCAATACTGTATTCGGATCATGAAAATGCTAAAGAAAACGGCATATCATACTATGTTTACGACGACTTCGCATGGGTAATAGATTTTGACGAAAGCAAGACCGAACTGGTTGTTCCTGATACTTTTGACAATAAACCTGTAACAAACATTACCCTGAATGCCCTAAGAGAAAACTACAATATTAAATCCTTGACACTGCCAAAGTATTATGACAGATCACCTTTTTTCAGCGGTGTATTTCCGAATCTTCGTGAGATCAATATCAGTCCTGAAAATAAACTGTACAGCTCAATTGACGGAATACTCTATAACAAGGAACAGACCGAACTTCTCTGGTGTCCGCCAAAAAGCACTGTCACTGAACTGACAATTCCGTCAACAGTTGAAAAAATTGATTGTTTCGCCTTTACACAGTGTCATAATCTTGAATATGTATCGATTCCCGGAAATGTGAAACTGATTGATGAAGGCGCATTCTGCGAATGTTCAAATCTCTCGGAAGCAGAACTGGGTGAAGGTATCGAAACTATTGCACCAATGGCTTTCGCAACCTGCAAAAAGCTTTATAACGTCAATATACCTGATTCCGTAAAATCGATCGGCTGGAATGCATTTTCAGAGTCTCCGTGCGGTGAAATGGAAAACGGCATACATTACATTGGGAAATGGGCAGTTGACAGCACTGATAACATTGTTAATGCCACTGTGCGTGAAGGCACTGTCAATATCGCAGAAGATGCGTTCTGTTCAAAAGAAAATCTAACATCCCTGAACATCCCTTCGTCTGTAAAAAATATGGGCACAAATATCGCTAAATACTGCGAAAATCTGAAAATAGCTTTTATTTATAACGATAAAATTAATGAAGACGAGTTTTTTGGCTGTACCAGTCTGAGTGATATATACATTTATGATATCTCATGCGAAATAAATGAAAATCCTGAAAATTTCAGGTCAGAAGGCAGAGCGACAGCTTTTCATGGCTTGGAATATAGCACTGCCGAAAAATACGCTGCTGATAACGGCTTTGATTTTGAATCAGCATATCCGTATGAACTTGTTGTTGAAAGCGACTTAGCTCAAGAAAACGGCTGTACCTATACCATCACCGATTATTATGCAAAACTGAGCGTTGTCCCCACAGACACAGAAATTCTCGAAATACCATCAGCAATCAACGGTATTCCTGTTATCGTTGCTGAATCAGATGCATTTATCGGCTGTACAGATCTGAAAAAGATCATCATTCCTGAATATATGCAGAATTTTGGCGCTGACATCTTTGAATGCACCGAACTTTCCGAAATCGAAGTCAATGAAAATAACGAAAATTTCTGTGCCAAAAATGGTATGCTCTATTCAAAGGATATGAAAACGCTCATCACAGCTGCTCCGAAAATTGCCGGAGAAAATCCTGTAATTGAAGATCATGTCAAAAAGATCGCAGATTACGCTTTTTATAACTATGATAATATCAAATCGGTTAAAATTCCTTCATCAGTAACCGAAATCGGTGACTGTGCTTTCTTCTGCTGTGAATCACTTGAAAGCATTTCCCTCGGAAGCCAAATGGAGAAGATCGGCAGCAATGCTTTCCTTAACTGTGAAAATCTCGGTTCTGTCACACTTCCCGATACTGTAAAATATATCGGATATAATGCATTCGATGCCGCATCATATGAGACGGAAAAAGACGGAATCGGCTACATAGGCAACTGGGCAGTCCACGCTGACAAACACGCTGAAAAAGCTGTGTTTGAAGAAGGTACTGTCGGAATATGCAGCGATATTTTCGCCATGAGTGCGGATGTTACGGAAATTACCGTCCCTTCATCAGTTAAATATTTCAGCAGTTCAATTGTGCCGTCTCTTGTCGTAAAATCAGATGCAAAGCTGTACTGTCCTGCAATAAACGAAGTCACATTTTCAGCAAGTGAGGAATATACTCCGATATCAGATTACTATTTCTATGATCCTGACTGCCTGATACCTGATACAGAAAAGGCAATTCCTGAATTATACCATTCTAATCCCAGAGCACCAATCGATGTTGACACACCTAAAATCAAAGGATGGCAGACAGTCGGCAGATCATACATGAAT
>JAZUGG010000082.1:0-2849 GCA_045641105.1 Ruminococcus sp.
CTGAGAAAAAGCAGCTATGCACAGCATCTGCTGCGTCAAGCCCTCTCGTAGTGCGAAAGCACGCCTTCGATGGCTTTTCTTGCATCTACTGTACCTATCTGCTTTTTCTTATTCAAAACGGGTTTTTAGAGGTGCCCATAAGGAGAACAAATGCATCTTATAAAAGCAGAACTAAATCAAATCAAAAATATCGTGGATATGTCTGTCAGAGCATTCTTAACGGATTCAGAAGTCGGCGGAAAGAAAGGGGACTATCCCCCTGAATATGATTCGCAGGAATGGCACAGGAAAATGGCTGAAGAAGGTCATTTATTCCAAGCTGTGAAAGACGGAAAATCAGTAGGCGCTGCTGTCCTTTTTCTTGATGAAAAGGATAAAAGCTTATATATCGGACGAATTTTTATCGACAGCATCTATCACAGAAAAGGTTACGGAATACTTCTGATGAAATGCATCGAGGACTATTTTCCCTCTGTTCATAAGTTCTGTCTGGATACGCCTGAATGGAATATAAGAACAAATACGTTTTATCAGAAATTGGGATACAAAAAAATCAAGGCTGAAAATGGTTTTATTTTCTACCAAAAAACAAAGTGATGCTTAAAGGATCTTTTTATGGCAGCAAATTTATTCAGTGAAATAGAATATCTCAAGGGCGTGGGTAAGGCTCGCGGCGAAAAATACCGAAAACTCGGGATAAATTCACCCTATGAGCTGATATATCACATTCCAAGGTCATATCTTGACTTTCGTGCATATGTCCCTGTCGCTCAGGCAGTCCTCAACGAATACAATGTCCTGAAACTTACGATTTTCAGGAAAATGCCCCCTCAGCGCATCAAGGGAGGTCTTGTGATATGCAAGGCGGCAGCCTCCGACGGCATTGACGATATCCTTATCGTGGTCTACAACAATGTCTATGCGTTTCAGGCGCTCAAAGAGGGCGAAACCTACTATATGTACGGCAAGGTCACAGGCAATTTCATGCGTAAGGAGATATCTGCCCCCGTTTATATAAGTGCAAATGAAAAAGTGCTGATCCAGCCGATATATCCGCTTACTCAGGGGCTTTCGGCAAATATGGTGCGCACGAATATGCGTCAGGCTCTTGAACTCATGAAAAATGAGCCGTTTGAGACTTTGCCCGATGAAATTCTCGGAAGATACGGACTTTGTCCGCTCATGCAGGCGCTCGAAAATATCCACTTCCCCCAGAGCGAGGCGGCATCCGAACTTGCAAGACAGCGCCTTGCCTTTGACGAACTGCTGAAACTCCAGATAGGTATGTCCCTCATGAAGTCACGAAGCCGACGCAGTACCGCATATAAAATGGATAAAAACATCAGTATTGCGCCGTTTGAGGAAGGACTGCCGTTTGAACTTACAGACGGTCAGAAGAATGCCGTCAGGGACATTATCGGAGACTTGTGCCGTGAAGTGCCTATGAATCGCCTTTTGCAGGGCGATGTCGGAAGCGGAAAGACTGCGGCAGCGGCAGCAGCTTGTTATTTTACGGCAAAAAACGGCGTACAGTCTGCACTTATGGCACCTACGGAAATTCTTGCCTCCCAGCATTTCAGGACACTTTCGGAATTTCTTGAACCGTTCGGAGTCAGAGTATGTCTGCTCACAGGCTCGACTACTGCAAAGAAAAAGGCTGAACTTCGAGAAAAAATAGCCTCGGGCGAGATAGATGTCATAGTCGGAACTCATGCAATAATACAAAAAGATGTTGAATATAAGTCCCTCGGACTTGTAATTACCGATGAACAGCATCGTTTCGGCGTTGCGCAGAGAGCGGCTCTTGCAGAAAAGGGCGATGCACCGCATAAACTTGTCATGTCAGCGACACCGATACCGAGGACACTTGCGCTGATAATCTATGGAGACCTCGATATATCGGCAATAACTCAGCTCCCGAAAGGACGAAAGCCTGTTCAGACATATGCAGTCACAGGAAAACTCCGACACAGGGCATTCGGCTTTGTCAAGGCAAGGCTTGAAGAGGGGCGGCAGGCGTATGTCGTATGTCCGATGATAGAGGACAGCGAAAGCGACCTGTTTGCGGTAAAGTCATACGCCGAAAATGCCGCAAACGGCGATCTGAAAGGCTATACGACCGCACTGCTTCACGGCAGGATGAGAGCGGCTGAAAAGGAAAAGGTCATGAAGCAGTTCCGTGACGGCGAAATACAGGTGCTTATCTGTACAACCGTAGTTGAAGTCGGCGTAGATGTACCGAATGCGGCAGTCATGGTTATTGAAAATGCCGAGAGATTCGGACTTTCACAGCTTCATCAGCTACGTGGACGTGTAGGGCGTGGACAATACGAAAGCAGCTGTATACTCATAACCGACAACACTTCCGATGACTGTGTAAAGCGAATGAAGATAATGTCCTCAACCTCAGACGGCTTCAAAATATCGGAGGAGGACTTGAAAATGCGTGGACCGGGTGACTTTTTCGGAAGTGCCCAGCATGGTCTGCCGCCGCTGAAAATTGCCGATATAGCGTGTAATATGGAACTTATGAACAAGGCTCAGGAATGTGCTAAGGAACTGCTTGAAAGCGATCCGTCACTCAATCTCCCACAGCACCGCAGTCTTAAAATGGACGTTATGCGCCTGTTCAACAAAGAAATCATCGGCTGATTATCTGCAAACAATAACGGCATTGTTCTTATAGAATTTCTACTCTTTATCGGGGCAAACCTTTCTGAGGAAAGGTTCTTCCCCGAACCCCTTTCCAAAGACTTTTAGTATTATGGCGTATATGGTATAGGACATATGTCCTATACCATATACGCTAAAACACCCAAAAGTTTTAGGAAGGGAGTTTGAGGGAGAAC
>JAZUGG010000083.1:0-11022 GCA_045641105.1 Ruminococcus sp.
TATCATACGACAGCAGTATTGATACGGTTGACGGCGAGGAACAGGCTTCACAGAAGGTATTCGTGGGCTGGTCAAGAACGAAAGTAGAAAAGGCAGGTACACTCGTTAGTAATAGTGGTGAAATAGCAGAGATAATTGAAGCGGACAGCCTGTCCACAAGCGAAAACGTTGACCTTTACCCGATATTCAAGGAGATACACTGGATAACGTTTGATTCCGACGGCGGCAGCTTTATTTCTCCTGAATACCATTATCCGACAGAGAAAGTAACTAAGTTTGATTCCCTACCGACAAAAACAGGCTATACTTTTGCAGGCTGGTATGATGAAAGCGGAGAACAGGTATCGGACGGAACCGGTAAAGTTCTTAATGGCGGCAGAACTTTTGAAGAGGATATACAGCTTAAAGCACACTGGGAAAAAGCCAATGCAAGCTATACTATTGTTATCTGGAAACAGAAAGTTACGGATGAAGTTGGCGGTGAAAAGCATTACGATTATGCACAGGCTTTTGAATTTTCATCAATTAGTGGTAACACAGTTAGTGTTGCAGATAAATATAAAAAATACGAAGGACAAAGTATTGCTATTGAAGGCAGAACAGGTGAAAGTGTCAGCTATGTTGGCTTTAAGTATGATACTTGTGATACTCAGACAACAGTTAAAGGTGACGGTTCCACTGTTTTAAATGTATATTATGTTAGAAATATAAATACTTTTACCTTTAAAGACGGTAGTAAAACTATATATTCATTTCAAGCATTATATGGTTCAAATATAGCAGATAAGTTTACATTTGATGGAAGTGACGGTAAACATTATCCAAGAAGTGACGGTACTACTTCTTGGCAACCAAGTGGTTCAAAGATATATACTGCAAGAATAATTCAAATGGAAATAATGCCTAATGAATCAATAACTTTTACTTACCAAAATACAACAAATACAACTCGACATTATTATTATTATGTTGAAGCGTTAAGTAATAATGGTACACGTCAATGTAATAATAAGTTATATACGTTATACAGTGATCTTAAACATGACTATAACAAAATATATTATGAAGATGATTTTTGGGAGTTAGAGGGATTTACAAGAGAAAATATAACAAATAAAGCTGGTACAACGGTTACAATAGGTAATAATGGAACAAGTTGGAGTAGTAGTTGGAACAGTGAATTGTATTTCCATTATACAAGAAATAGCTATAATTTAACTTTTTTTGGAAAAAATGAATCTGATACATTAAGTATTCAATCTATTAAATACCAAGATGATATTACAAAATATCTTATTCCAAATCCTGAATCAACAGAAGAAGGATATGAATTTGTTGGTTGGTATGCAGATCCAGCTCGTTCAATAAAAGTATTCTTTACAGAACCAACACAGGCTGAGATTGATTCAACTAAAGACGAAAACGGAGTTCCTCATTATCAGGTATACAAAACCATGCCTGCCAATAACCTTGCCGTATACGCAGGCTGGAAGCCGATAACCTACGAAGTAACATACGATCCGAACGGCGGCGAACTCTGGATAACCAACAACGGCAAAAAGGAATATATGCCGACAACGCTTTGGGTTCCATATGGTTCAACATCTATAGTTGATTATGATGAAAACTATGCCCACAGAGAATATGCTCCTTCGGCAAACGGCGGTTATTTCTATCATTTCGAGCAGTATGACAAAAATGATCCGTCAAAGGGCGGCACGGCATACTATACGCAGGACATTGGCGAAGCAACCGATTTGTCAAAGACATACAAACAGGATGATGACGCATACAGATTTGCGGACTGGTATGAAGTTGATGAAGAAGGCAACGAAGAAATATACAACTTCAATCAGGCGATAACACATGATACACATCTCGTGCTCCACTGGAAAGAACTTGCAACGTTCTATATTGAATACGATCCTGGTGAGGGAAAAATTGACCATAAGGATACCAATGACGAGCAGTTCATAACTCTTGATGAATCAAACTATGCCGACCATGCAAAGGTAATCGTAACGAGAACTATTGAGAAAGTCGAAGGTCAGAATTTCATAGGCTGGAAGGTCAGAAATGATGACAGCGGCACAATTTATTTCCCCGGACAGAGTTTCGAGTTCAAGTCTGAATTTGCAGAATCCAGAATTGAAAACGGCATTGAAAAGAATTATATCGTTCTTGATGCTGTCTATGAAGAAATAGGCACAGCCAAGCTTATCTATGACGCAAACGACGGTACTATGGAAAGCGGAAAAGACCTCGGTATAGTTTACAAGGAATACAATACAGAATATTCAAGCGGTGCAAATCCGACAGTTGTAAGCTATAAGGATAATACAGGAACAATAATCAATATCCCGAATAACTCATATATAAAGCTTGCAGATGCAGAAGGTCTGTCATTCATTCCGGAAGGCAAAACAGAATCATATGTTTTCACAGGCTGGAATACTAAGCCTGACGGTTCGGGAGACCATTTTGATGCAGAGGATTTATGTGTAGTTAACAAGGAAGAACCGCTGACACTCTATGCTGAATGGAAAGTCAATGTTTATTTCAACAAAAAGCGTGAAACTGCAAAATGGGGCGATGCGAACAAATGGACAAAAGAAAATTATGAACTGAAAGACGGCGAACAGCACAAGACAATTTTCTATAATTCTGTTCTTCCAAAGCCGACAGACATTCCAATAATTACTGATAAGGATGCTTTGGCTGATAAACTGTTTTTCCGTTACTGGACAGAAGATTCAAGTGATATTATCGATCCTAAACCATTCGATTTCAGTCAGCCGATCACAGAGGATACAAGGCTTTATGCATATTATTCAAAAATCACTGCTGATATGTATGTTGTAGATGCTACTTTAACTACTCCTAAATATGTTGATGAAGAAAGTACATGGTACAGCAAGAACGGTCACCTTATAGTATTTGAAAATACAGCTCCGTTTGATCTTCTTACCGAAACTGATCCGAATACTATGGTCACTAAGCAGAACGGATATACGTATGCGTTTGCCTATATTGGTGATACTCCTGTAAGTAAAGACGGAGAACTTCCCAAACCGAATGTTTCGGAAGCAAATAAGTTACAAAGTCTGCGGTATGATGCAGAAAGCGGAGAAATACTTTACAAGCTGGCTGACAGCGATACAGAATATGTATTTCCACCTACAGGCAAATCGATTTTCCTTGTTTATTACACACATCCGAAAAATCTTGACATCGGATATAAGGCAATAGACGCAACGGGCAATTTGGGTGATGCTCAAAACTTGAAAAATAATCCTCCGCAAAAAGCAAGCATAAACAATAACGGTGAATTGCAGACATACAGCATGAACGCCAGCATCAAGCCGTTGAATTATACTTCAAATTATCCGTATGCATCATATGCAATCGGCAAGAAAGATGCAAATTCTTTGGCTGATATGTATTATATTACCGATAAAGCAAATGATATTAAGGTAAGAGATTCATGGAAGGGCATTGAATATTCAGCCGACGGCAAAACATGGTACAGCGCAGGCGATTATGTTAACCTTTATGTTATCTATTATGCGGAACAGCCTGTTATTGTCAACCTCCGTGAGAAAACTTACGGCAGTGCGGAGGATATGGACGAGGAGTTTACTTATACTGTTTCTGTTCGTGATGTAACTCGTACTGATACAGTAAGAAGATATTATACCCGTTCTGGATACTATAATAATTATACATATAATAAATATGGTGATGATGTAGTTACTAAAGGAACTCCCAATTATTCTAACAATACACTCCCTAAAATTGAACTTTCAAATAATGATTCTGAAACTTTTACATTAACTTTTACTAAAAATGAAGGCGAATTTCCTACTGATTTATATACTAAAAGTGGTAATTATTATTATTATAATGAGAAAACTATAAAATATACTTATCAGGAAATTACCATAGTTCAAACTCCAAAGACAGGCTATGAATCAAAAGCCGAAACAAGCGGAAACGGCACAGTAAACAATCTTACCTACATCTTTTCAAGCGACACAAGCCAGAACACACAGGACGTTCTCTATGTGAATACGCATACGCCAATGCCTATAGAGCTTCATGTAGCGGTAGCAAACGGCGGAGATATCACAGACAGGGACAGTGACCTGCGCTCAGACAATAAGGATAACTATATGCTTAAAGTTGATAACGGAAAAGAGTCAACTTATAAAGATGATTCTTATAATGAAGGGGATGGAGCTCTTAACGGCTTCGTAGGTACGATCAACAAAGATGCTTCAAAATACAGCTTCGCAGGCGTATACTATGTTACCAAGAATCAGAACGGCGATATCACTGATATGGTAAGGGTTAATAAAGTAGAATATGGCTCTGTCGGCGATAATCTTGAAGCGTATGTGAATGACGACAAAACTCTTATCATTGACAGCAGTCATCAGTTGTACTATCTCTACTATCCGCCTGTAAAGATTCAGTATATCTTAAAAGATAAAACAGGTATTGAAGCTATCAAGCGAAACGGTGAGCCTGTAATATTGAATGGTGAGGAAATTGCAAATGGTGTATCGCTTCCGTTGACAGATCAGCCGTACACTATTTCAGGTGCAGCCGGAAGTGATTATATCTATCCGCCAAACCTCGACTATATCAAAGGCAGTATAACGAAAAATCTGTTTCTTGTAACGCCTCAGACAGCAGTAAAAGATGCGGACGAAAATCTTGTTATGTCAGACAGCGGCGCAATTCAGCTTAAAGTTGCTGACGGAATAACTTATTACAGCTTTGACGGCAGTACATGGGAAAAGCTTTCAGATGACAATACAGTTTATGTGGTTTACAAGAAGTTTGAATGCTATGCGCTTACGCTTACAAAGACAGTGCTTGAAAGCAGTACAGATGAAAAGTTTACACTTACAATTTCCTCGGACAAGCTTGAAAACGGCGCAGTATATACTCTCAGCGACGGCAATACAGTCACTGTTGAAAATGGCGTGATATCTGTTCAGCTTGCCCACGGAGAAAGCATTGACATACTCGATCTTCCGAAAGGAGAATATACTGTAACTGAATCTGGTTTGCCAAATAACTGTGAGATGTCAGCAAAGCTTGACGGACGCAGTGTCGAAACAGAAAACGATTCATTCAGCATTTATCTCAACAAGGACAGAACTGCTGATATTGAAAACACAATTCACCCATTCCCTCCGACAGGCTATATGGACGAATCATTGCCGTACATGATAATGACTGCGTTCCTTGTGCTTGTCTCAGGTATCATAATTATCAATCACAGAAGGCGTAAGGAGGTGGAAAACGTTGAGAATATTTAAACGTAACTCCAAGCGACGATGTGCAAATGGGAGGGATAAACCTCCAAAATGAAAAAAAACATACTTATCAATTATAAAACCAATTTACTTGAATTATGAAAGGAAAGTTATTATGAAAAAAATGTTTAGAAAATCTACTGCTATATTATCATCCGCTCTTATCGCTTCTGTTCTTGCTGTTCCTTCTATGACGGCGTTTGCCTATAAAGATTATGCAAAGACTATTACTCCCGCTGATTCAACGTCATTTAAAATTACAAAGGATATTGTTCTGTTCAATGAGAATGGTTCAGATATTTATGAGCCTAATGTTACTTATACATATACAGTAGCGCCTGCTGCCAATACTACTGAACCAACAATAACTGTTACTGATAAAAACGGAACAAGTGAAACTACAGATGATGAAGCTATAACTGTGAAAGTTCATAACGGTATTGCAGGTGGTGTAACATTGACAGGAAATAATGGTTCAGCTCCAGGTGCATCTGCAAATATTGTTTTTGGTACTGATAATGAAAATAAGTATAATACTTTAACAGAAGGTACTGTTGCTAAACTTACAACAATTGCAGACGAAATAGCTGATGAAGAACTTACGATAACAATTAATCCTTCTGTAATATATGGAACAGGCACAACACATAATCCTGCCGGTGTTTACCGCTATGTAATTACTGATACAACAGCTGATGAAACACTTACTGCTGCAGGAATAACAAGAAACAGCGCTTATACAGAAACGTATTATCTTGATGTATATACAAAGTCTAAAATTGATAGCACTTCAGGAGCAGTGACAGGGCTTCAGGTTTATGGATATGTTCTTTTTAAGTCTTCATCTACAGAAGGAGCATCACATTCATTTAATGAAACAAAAGCTGGTGCAACTGATACTCCAACTGACACCAATGATGTAAAGGTAAGCGGTTTTGATGTTGAATCAGAAGCTGCAGAAGGCACACCGACAGGTACTCCAACAGGCAGTGATGATAAAGACACAGAAGTTATATCTGACCAGTATCATACATATAATGCAACAGTTAAAAAATTAGTTGATGGTGGTGATACAACACATGAATTCCCATTCAAGGTTGACCTTACTAATGCTACTGTAAAAAGCCAGGCTGATTTCTATTATACGCAGAGTGGTGCTAATGAAGCAACAACTGCGGCATTATCAAGCAGTGGTGCATGGACATTCGGAGATGCAAGCGGTACAACACTTGCTCTTAAAGATAAGGAAACTATTTCTATTGTAGGTCTTCCAAAAGGAACAAAAATAATGGTAACTGAAAAGAATGATACAAGTGATATGTATTCTGCTTCCGCTAAAAATGGTGATACTGCTTTAACACTGAGCAGAAAGGAGCTTGCTCCAAATGATGCTACAAATCTTTCAGCAGTAATTTCTCTTGATAGTACTAATACTGATGTAGATAACATTGTATTCACTAATAAATTAACTGAAATCTCCCCGACAGGCGTACTTTTCACCGTTGCACCATTTGCAGCACTTGCAGGCGTAGGTACATTATTTGCAGGCTTATTTATTAAGAATAAGAAGCGTGAAGATTCAGATGAAATGATCTGATGACGCATAATTACAGCACCGCACATTTTCTGTGCGGTGCTTTTGTGAAAGAGGTGTGGGTATGCTGAGGTCATGGAGATTCAGAATAGCGGCATTGCTGACTGCTGTACTGATAATATGCCTGATATGCAGGGCGGCAAATAACCGTTCTGTTCTGCCTGAGCGGAATGAATCGGCAGTGCATCATGAGATAGTTACAGTTACAACAGCCGCAAAAACAACAGCGGCAACAGAAACATATACCACAGAAACAACGCTGACTGCCGTGACGGAAGTTCTGACAGAGCATGAATATGTTATGACAGCGGCTGAACCCTATCTCTCACGCCAAAAAGCAGAATGGATGAGGGAACGGACTGCGCTCCTTGCAGAGACCTGTCCTGATTTTATCGGCTGGCTGTTTATGGCTGATACGGAAATTGACTATGCTGTTGTGCAGGGAACTGACAATATGTATTATCTTTCACACGCTCCTGACGGCAGAGAACTTGATGCTGGCACGCTTTTTCTTGATTACCGCTGTGACAGAGATTTTGCTGACGGTACAAACATACTTTTCGGTCATAATATGCAGTCGGGGATGTTCGGCGATATAAGATATTTTGAGGAGGATGAAAACTTTGACAGTCATCGTTATGGCTGGCTGATGACATCCCAGCAGTTATATCGCATCGATTTTTTTGCTCTTGCTGTTGTAAGCGGATATGATGAATTGTATGATGTCCCATGCGAATCACGGCAATGGATTGAGCGAATAGCTGAAAATTCAGTGCAGTACAGAGAGACAGAATTTTTGGAAGGTGACAGATATATTGCATTTTCAACGTGTTCGGCGGCTTTCGAGGATGCAAGGGCGATGTTTACGGGAAAGCTTGTTCCTGTTGAAGATACTTATACCAAATAACGGCAGTATTCTTATCTGAGAGTACTGCCGTTTATTTTTGATTCTTGTATTACAATGCGTATACGAACAAACTGCTCTTCTTGATACAATTTTTATGTTTTTATATCTTTATGTGAAAAAAATATGAAAGATATTGACAAAAACATAGAAAAGTGCTATAATAAAAGTACAAAAATATGAAATTAATGTATGGGATAAGATAATCAAACATATACTTTTTGTAATATTGAGGTGGAGGAAATGTCGAAAAACAGCAAAGAAAGAATTAAGTCGCTGCGGCTTTATATGACAACAAGTTTCGCACTTATCATTATTGCTGTAATTTCCGTTTTGTCATTCTTTACCCTTAAAAAAACCGATGAGGTGCTCAAAAACAAGGTATCACAAATGACATCAGTACTTAATATGCAGATGAAAATGAACCTTGATTCCTTTCTCGGACGAATGGAAACGACTGGTACGCTAATTTTCAATCTGAAGGATGCATACACATATGATGCCACAAATGAAAAAATTGATGAATATGAGGCTATCAGAACAGAGAACATGATACAGAAAGAATTATACAGCATATGCATCATGGACAACTATGTTGATTTCTCTATTGTGTACAGCAATAATCATTATGTAGGCAAGATGTCAAATGGTACAAAAAACCTGTTCAGCAAGGAAATGTATGGAGATCTTGAAAAAATGATAGTCCGTTCCCGTACTTCTGACGGATTTGCGGTCGGATACAGAAATGATTACTCACGTATCTTTTATGTAAAGCGTGTGAATGAAAATGCAGTTTTTGTATCATCATTATATGCTTCTGAACTTGACAAGGTTTTCGAGCATCCGGGAGGAATGAACGATATAAGGGTAAGACTTATTGACGGAAAGGATAATGTAATATATTCAAGCGAAAGATATGAGTGCGGACATCTGCTTGATATTGACATATTACAGCTAATAGGTGATAAAAGCAGAGAAATTTCAGTCAATGACGATAATATCGCAGCAGTGAATCAATGTGTGAAAGACTGGTATGTGGTGTGTTCAATGCCTACACAGGTAATGCTTCAGGAGAAAAATGAAGTTGCATATTATATTTATGCAATATCATTTCTGGCTATCCTGATGTCACTGCTGATCGGCTTTGTGATTTTTGAAAGAATAATCAAGCCGATAAACAATATTGTCAGCAGTCTTGATAATAAGGCACATAATGATCTGCTTACAGGACTTCTCAACAAGCAGTCATTTGAGGAAAGCGTTGAAAACGCATTGCAGACTGTTGAAAACGAAAAATTCACGGCAGTTATCGCACTTGATATTGATAATTTCAAGGGTGTAAACGATACTCTTGGTCATGCTTATGGTGATAAGGTTCTGGCAAATGTTGGAAATATCCTGAGAAATGTATTCAGTGAAAATGACCTTCTTGGCAGAATAGGCGGAGATGAATTCTGCGTATATCTTGCTATTCCTGATGAAGAACAAAGCAACTATTATGACTATATCAAGCGTAAATGTCAGGAAATATGCACTGAATTTTTGCATAACTATACAGGTGATGACAACAACTATAAGATATCGTCAAGTATAGGTGCGGCTATATTCCCTACACACGGAACATCATTTACTAAATTGTACAACTGTGCTGACAGAGCACTTTATGAATCAAAAAACAAAGGAAAAGATACTTACACTATTTATACTAAAACGATGAATATCTGACTGATTGGAGATGAGCAAATGAAAAAGCTGACAGCATTGTTATTTTCGGCTGCGCTTATGACAGGAATATGTTCCTCATGCGGAGTCGATACAGCTGATACCTCCGATATGGCACAAGAATCTGAAAATTCTGCATCAAAAGAAAACGCAGAACCTGTTGAGATATCTTTTTCATGGTGGGGAAATGATACCCGAACAGAATATACACTTAGCGCAATTGAAAAATTTGAGGAACTGCATCCCGATATCAAGGTAAACTGCGTTTATTCGGAATGGTCAGGATATCAGGCAAGAAATGATGTTCAAATGGAGGCAAATACTGAGTGTGATGTTATGCAGGTGAACTATGCGTGGATAGAGCGCTATTCCCATAACGGAGACAGATACTATGACCTGAATATGCTTTCGGACTATATTGACCTGTCAAATTTTACAGAGGAACAGCTGGATTTCGGTATGCAGAACGGCAAACTCAATGCGCTTCCGATAGCATTGAATACCATGACTGTATACTTTAATAAGAGCATTTATGAACAGTACGGACTTGATATCCCTAAAAACTGGGATGACCTTTTTGCGGCGGCAGAAGTGATGCAGGGACAGAATTATCCGCTTTCACTGACAGCTAAAACGGCATTTTTCTACTGTGAAAGCTATGCAGGTCAGCAGACAGGCAAGAATTTTATCGACAACAGCGGAAATATGATGTTCGATAAAGAAGATATAAAGATGATGATAGATTTCTACTGCCGCATGGTAAAAGAAAAGGTCACTTGTCAGGTTGAGTATTTTGACAAGTTGAATCTGTGTTCAGGCGAATATGCAGGAACTATTGCATGGCTCAGTGACGGCATGGACTACTTTAAGGGCGCTATTGACAACGATTATGTCATCAAAATTGCAGATTATACCACTTTTGACGGAAATCTTACAAACTGGTATGAAAAGCCTGCAACTATGTATGCGATAAGTAAAAATACTGAAAATCCGGAAGCGGCTGCAATACTTGTGGATTATCTTCTGAACAGTACCGAAATGGTTGAATTTCAGGGAATAGAAAAAGGCATTCCTCTCAGCAGCAGTGCAAGAAAATACCTTGAGGATAACAAGAGACTTTCCGGACTTCAGTATGAGGCATTCATGAAAATGAATGAAAATCAAAGCAAGCTTGAAACAATAAGCCCGTATTTTGAAAATGATGATGTTATAAATGAATTTATCGCAGGTTGTGACGATGTTTTGTATGACAAAGCCACATCTGATGAAGCGGCAGAGAACCTTTACAAAAAGTTCAGCGAATATTTAAGTGCCGCAGTAAATAAATGATATTTCCAATCTCACCTCTGGCAGCCCGTATTAATATATGGGCTGTCATTATTGAAAATGTAAAATGGCACGGCAACAGCATTTAAAAAAATATACAAGCGGCGAAGCCGCATATTGCGGGGTCAAGGGAGCAGCTCGCTCCCTTG
>JAZUGG010000084.1:0-23662 GCA_045641105.1 Ruminococcus sp.
GCAAGTGAAGCCGACATCAGTATTGCTGAAAGGGCGATAGCAGTAAGCCTTAATGCTTTCATAATTTCCTCCACATTATAAAAAGTTCGTGTAAACGAAAATCCCCATAATACCATTATAACGAATATCAAAACGTATGTGAATATAAATGGTGTTTCTTTGTATGGCAACAGCATTTACTTTTATAGTTTAAAGCTTTTTCGTCGGTCAAGCCGAGGTATATGACTGCGGACAGTCCGTAAACCGTTGGTTCGCTCGGTTTACTGCTTCTTAGGGCGACTCTGTGTCTCACCTGTCGGTTCGGTCGGTGCTTCTGCTTCGCAGAGGTGTCCACCGGACACCCGGACCCCTCGTACACCCCCTGCAAGGGAGCGAGCTTTTTCTCGGCTGTCGCCTCGGTCGGTGCTTCTGCTTCGCAGAGGTGTTCACCGAACACCCGCACCCCTTGACCCCGCAATATGCGGCTTCGCCGCTTGTATATTTTTTTAAATGCTGTTGCCGTGTGTTTCTCTGCATGGTCATTAAAGTGTCATTTTGTGTCATATGTGACGCAGAAATATGCCTTTTTCTGGAAAAATCAACGAATATGGCATTTTTTGTTTGACAAAGTACGAAAAAAGTATTATAATACATTAGGTTATAACGCACAAAAGAACTGTATCCGATTTGTGCAGTTCTTCCGATAGATAAGGAGACTGATATGATGAATTCTGAAATTTACGGCAGTTATGAGATATTTGATACCCATGCACATATATTTCCCGAAAAAATAGCCGAAAATGCTACTGTTAACATAGGCAGGTTCTATGGTCTGCATATGGACGGATGCGGCATGAGCGGCAGACTTCTCGAAAGCGGCAGAAAAATCGGTACAAAGCTTTATCTTGTATGCTCTACCGCTACTTCTCCGAAACAAATTTCAGCTATCAACAGCTTTATCGCAAAGGAATGTGAACTTCATCCTGAATTTTACGGCTTTGGCACTACCCATGCTGATTCAGATGATCTTGAAGCCGATATCAGACAGATTGTCGGACTTGGTCTGCACGGTGTAAAGCTTCACCCTGACTTTCAGGAGTTCAATGCTGATTCTCCGAAAGCTTTCGGCATTTATGAACTTATGCAGGCGGAAGATCTGCCGCTCCTCATTCACTGCGGTGACAACAGATATGACTATTCCGCTCCCGAAAGAATTGCTGCTATACATAAAAATTTCCCGAAACTGAAAATCATCGCCGCTCATCTCGGCGGCTACCAGAGATGGGACGATGCTGAAAAATGCCTTGCAGGACTTGAAAATGTGCGTTTCGATGTCAGCAGTTCACTGGCGTTTCTCTCCCGTGAAAGAGCTGTGGAACTGATAAATAAATACGGCCTTGAAAACTGCTTTTTCGGCGTTGATTTCCCAATGTGGACTCATGAGGACGAATTTGAACGCTTCACGTCACTCGGTTTTACCCATGATGAAAATCAGCGCATATTCTCAGGCAATTTCAGGGAATTTGTCGGTATATGAAAAAATCTGCCGTTTCTTTTCAGAAGCGGCTCAGTCTGTTGAAAAAGTCGAAATTATTTCGTTAAACAAGGGCTGTCGAGGACGCCAGCCCCTACAATTCAGCTATTCTTCGTTAATGTATTTGTAGGGGACGGCGTCCTCGACGTCCCCAAATAAGTTTTTTGACACGCTGTGCCGTTTCTTTTCAGAAGCGGCTTTTTCTGTGCTGTTTTGTTTGACTTTTGACCATAGCTGTGATATAATGAATTTATTACGGCAGTACCGTGCTTTGCGGTGTACTGCGCTGTTTCAGGAGGAAACATGATGAAAAAATGTCTGATGTTTATTACAGCCGCTGCTTTGATGTGCTGTTCATTTGCTTCTTGTGAAGGTAAGCTGAAAGGAAACAATGCCGTTGCTCAGGACGGCGCTGACTATGAGGAGGCTCTCAGAGAATGCTTCAATGCCTCTTTCGGACTTGACGGAGGCAAAATTTTCTATTCGTATATGTATCCCGATGAGGTCATAGAAAAAATGCAGGCTGACGGTTCTTATGAAACTTCCGTCAAAAGCTATAATGAACAGCAGTCCATGCGTCCTGACCTTACTGACGGTGTTTATGAATTCGGTCAGGTTACTGAGTCAAAGGTGATAAATGAAAAGCAGACCGAAGCTGTTAAAGAGTACTTCCTGTCGCTTTGCATAGACTATTTTCCTGATATGAAAACGGATGATTTCAATGTGGAAAAGGGCTATGAGGTAAGCTATAACTACCTCAAGGACGGACAGGTCGACGGTAAGGATACTGTTCTTGTCATCAGCCTTAATGACGACGGCTGGAAAATAATCGCTGGCTGATTCGGAGTGTGAAAAATGAAAAAAGAATCCGGTTACAATACCAAACAAAAGGAAAATCTTCTGACCTATCTTATCGATAATAAGGAAAAACATACAAATGTTCAGGAAATAAGCGCCTATCTCTCAGCTAAGGGAACTCCTGTGGGCGTTGCTACCATATATCGTCAGCTTGACCGCCTTGTTGAACAGGGGACTGTCAGAAAATATTCCTTTGACGGCAAGACCTGTGCCTGTTATCAGTATATCGACGGCGAACAGAACTGCCATGACCATTTTCACTTGAAATGCCTGAACTGCGGCAAACTCATACATATAAACTGCGATCATCTCTCGGAGATAAGCACCCATATCTCTGAACACCACGGCTTCGAGATTGACTCCGCTCAGACCGTTTTTTACGGTATATGCTCGGAATGCAGAACGAAAAACGAGAAAGTAAACTGAACGCAAAACATCTCTGTTTAGCCAATACATAAATATTTATATGTTGGTTTTGTGCATTCTGATGAAAAAACAGACATTGGTGCTTTGTTTGATGATACCCTTGACAAATATAGGTATTTATGATAAACTATATGTATAAGTATCTGTACTATTTCTGTACGGTATTATGAAGTGAATTTCCAATGAAAACGTAAAAAACATCGTTTATCAAAACGGAAAAATGTATCGGAGGTATTATCAATGGCTTTTTGCAGATTTTGCGGCAAGGAAATCCCGGAGGGCGGTTCATGTGACTGTCCTGAATCAATGGCACAGCAGTCAAACCAGAACACAATACAGGAGACATTAAAAGCAGATGCGGCTTCTCAGCAGAATTCTGTTAATCTTTCAAAAGAAAGTGCGGCAGGAAATACCGCTTCAGAACCGAACTTTCAGCAATCAGGTGCAAATCCTCAGCAGCCGTCAGGCGGTTCAGCTCAGCAGTCACCTTTTGCACAGGCAACTGATATGGCAGCTGCTATCGTCGGCAGTACCGATCCTAAAAAACTGAAAAAGATTGCCGCAGGAATAGTTGCGGCGCTCGTACTCCTTGTCCTGTTGTTCTCAGGCCCAAGCTACAAGAGTACATCGAAAAAGTTCTTCAAGGCTATGTACAATAAGCACGGCGGAAAAACAATCTGTACCCTTGCACTTCCTGATGATGCTATCAAGGCTATGAAAAAGGACGACGAATGGGACGAGGCTATCGAGGATTTCAATGATGGCATCGAGGACGAAATGGACGAATGGGACAAAAAACCTAAGTTCAAGAAGATCTCAAAAACAGAAAAAATGAAGAACTCAGAGCTGAGAGATGCAGAAGATTATTTCTATATGATCGCTTCAGAATCAGGCGCTGATGTTGATGAAAAAGATTTCAAGGCTAAAAAAGGCTATAAGGTTACTATAAAATATAAGGATACCGAAGGCGATAACGATAAAATTACATTAAACGTTGTCAAACTCAAGGGCGAAGGCTGGAAGGTCATGTTTGGCGGTTTAGGCGGACTCTTCTGATAAGTGAAGCCGCTTCAGCATGATTCGATTTTTGACTTTGCAACGATAAGGCGGCATCGGAGGACAAAATGGCAATATGTGAATTCTGCGGAAAGGAAATTCCTGACGGCAGCGTCTGTGACTGCGTAATGGCTATTCTCGGCGATATTCCCGATAAAACAGACGAAAACGTGATAAGTAATGAAGCTGAAAATGAAATAAATGAAGCTCCGGAAGTTGATGTAAGAAATATACTTAACGAAAGCAGGAAAGATGTTTCGCAGGATGTTTCAAGGAACAGACAGTTTGCTCCACGTCCTGATATACAGGAAATATCTTCGGAAACTCCGCAGATTCAGCAGTATTCTGCACCTGTAAGAAAAAAACGCAGGGTTACTAAAAAAGTCCTGCGCAGAAGAAGATTATGTGCGGTCGCTGTAATTTTTCTGCTGATTTTAGGCGTTTCCTTTATCAGAAATCATACAGGATGCAGGGGCACTGTTCATAAATACTGGAACTGCGTCGTTGACGAAAAAGGCGGCGAAACCTATTATACTCTCGGTCTGCCGCAGATCCTGATAAATCATTTCGAGAACACAGGCGAATGGGAAACCCTTATTGGCAATTATGAGAATCTGTCAAAGGATGCTGTGAAACTCAAAAAAATCAAAAAAATAAGCAAGATGACTAAGGACGAACTTCACGATGCTGAGGATTACCTCAACAATATCGCTCTCATGTACGGCGTTGAAGTGCCAAGCGGCGCTATTATCGCTGACAACGGCTATTTCGTGACGGTCATCTATAAGTTCGGTGACGATAATGTTATCGGCGGCGCTTACTACGTTCAGATTGAGGGCGACGGCTGGAAAGTCCTCCCTCATGATATGACTAAATAATCTGTGCGGCAGCTTGATGCCTGTGCAGTACTTCCTTTTTCGGGGCAAACCTTTCTGAGGAAAGGTTCTTCCCCGAACCCCTTTCCAAAGACTTTTAGTATTATGGCGGATTTGGTATAGGACATATGTCCTATACCAAATACGCTAAAACACCCAAAAGTTTTAGGAAGGGAGTTTGAGGGAGAACCCTTTTTCAAAAGGGTTTCCCTCAAAAAAGAGGTACAGCAGCAAAGGCATTGCAATAGCTGCCGCTTTGGTTTGTAATCAGGAGGCTTTATGGCTGTTACTATCCTCAATCAGACCATTATCATGCTGATTCTGATAATGGCAGGCGTTATGTGCGCTAAACTCGGCATAATCAGCAAGGAAACAAATAAGGATCTCTCAAAGTTCCTTATGGACGTTATCAATCCTGTTGTCATTTTTATGTCGTATCAGACGGATTACCGACCTGAACTTGTCAGAAATCTTCTGCTGACGTTCTTGCTGTCGGTTATTTCTTTCTGCATATTCATCAGCCTGTCACGCATTCTTGTACGCAGAAAGGACGACAGGGATTATGAAATAGAACGTTTTTCCTCGATATACTCAAACTGCGGATTCATGGGAATCCCGCTTGTTTCTGCTCTTTTCGGAGATACGGGCGTTTTCTATCTTGCCGCATTCATAACAACTTTCAATCTCTTTGCGTGGACACACGGAATTATCATGCTTTCCGGCGAAAAAGACCTGAAACGTGCCCTGAAAGTCCTCTATTCACCGACTGTTCTTTCCATTGTATTCGGTCTGGTCACGTTCTTTCTGCATTTTCGCCTGCCGAAGATCCCGTATGATGCACTGAATCATCTTAAAGCTGTCAATACGCCTGTTGCAATGATAGTTGCCGGCGTTACAATGTCAGAGACTAATATCCTCGCTCTGCTGAAAAAGCCGAGAGTGTATTTCGTATGCTTTCTGAAATTGCTTCTGCTTCCGTCAGTCGTTTCAATTTTGTTCTCACTTTTTGGCGGCGCTGTTGATGAACAGGTGAGGATGACTGTCATTGTTGCAGCCTCTGCTCCGCCTGCCGCAATGTGTACCCTGCAATGCATAAGATGCGGCAAAAATTCGCTGTTTTCTTCCGAAATTTTCACATTCGGAACGGTACTTTCTATAGGTACTCTTCCATTGATAGTTCAGTTGACGGAATATTTAACAAATTTGAACTAAGCCATTTGTTAAAAATGCTGATTTTATTATTTTTTTCAATAAAATGTTTGAATTTTAGCGGAAGTGTGTTATAATAAATATACGTTATAAATTACATACTTTGCAAAGAGTGAAAAATTTATTTCAGCAATGACTCAGATAACAGTTTGCGGGGATAAAAGTGATTTTCATAATAGTATAGGGAAACTTCCGAATTACACTGTTCGGCGGTGTCTGTCTGTCTGTATTGCTGCAGTGACAGAAACGGAGTTGTTACTATGGAAAAAAGAGGAATTAGCAAACTTGACCTGAAAAGAAGAAACAGAATGCAGATTCTCAGAGTCATCAGAGAATCAGGCCCAATATCAAGAGTTGATGTGGCAAGTGCTCTTGAAATTACAAGAGCTGCCGTTACGATCATTACTAACGAGATGATCGAAGAAGGTGTTCTCGTGGAGATAGGCGAAGCTCCGGTTAACGCAGAAAAACTTCAGAAGGGCAGAAGAAAAATACTTATCGATATCAATGTGAACAGCCGCTTTGCACTGGGTGCTACCGTTGATGAAAGAGAAGTAAGTATTGGTCTTACTAACCTTAATTCGGACATTCTCGATAAGGCAAGCATGGTCATTGACGACAGAACTACAAGTAAGGATATTATTAACTACATTATCAAAACCAGCAATGAAATGGTTGAGAACAGCGCTCTTACCAAAGATAAGATACTTGGTCTCGGCGTTGGCGTAGTTCCTTCAATGTGGGGTAAGTTGAAGATATTCTACAAGGACGGAGTACTTGATTTTACAAACTTCATCGACAAACTCTCAGGCGGTCTCGACTTTGAAATCCACTGCGGCAACGCTATAGGTCTTATGGCTCTTGCAAGCAACGATTTCAGAACCCAGAACGGCTATCAGACAAATCAGGCTTTCATTCACAACGGCAATCAGGTAAATCTCGCTGTTATTAACAAGAACGAGCTTTCTCCTGATTACATCTCGTATACCTCAACTATCGAAAAGTTTATCGTTTGTCCTAACGGCAAGTCATATGAAGGCTATCCGAACGGCTCTGTCAAGGCAGAACTTTCAAGAACAGCCATGATAAATGCTGTAAACGAGATCTACTCGAAGGATAAAACTCCTGTGCTTTTCGAGCTTACTGAAGGCGATAAGAATAAGATAAACACTGATAACGTATTCATGGCTCTCATGAGAGGCGAAGAACCTGTCAAGAATCTCGTGGATGATATTATTGCAAAGTATACTGTGCTTGTCAACAATCTGGCTATCAGCCATTTTGCAAAGCGTATCGTGCTTCATAACTTCAAACTCAACGAAAAGCAGTTTGACTATGTAAAGAGAGAAATGATTCGTCTCGTCAGCGAGGAGATCGCAGACAGAGTCGTTCTCAGCAGACTCGAAGGCAAGAACAACTTCCTCGGCGGCTGTGCTCTCATTATTCAGGATAACTTCTACGTAAGAGGCGGTATGCAGTAATATGTGTATTTTTTAGGGACAGTTTTCACTGTCCCTTTTTGCTTTATTCAGCAGTGCGCTCGGTTTGTTCCTGTGTACTGCGCTTTTTCTTTAAGGCATTGCGTATTGCTATAATGACTATCGATATGAGTATGCCCGTCATTACGCCGCAGGAATCTATGCATACATCCCTCAGTTCACAGGAACGCCCAGGCGAGAATGACTGGTGTATCTCATCTGATGTGGCATACAGCACTCCAAGAATGAATGGAACAAGCGATTTTTTGCTCAGAAGGCGGTGACTGCCCTCCGACAGCGACATACACAGTCCAAGAAATGTGTATATGCTGAAATGTGCAAGCTTTCTTATGAAAAATGTCAGTATATCTGTTATTTCATTTTGCTTTATCACGGAATATTCCGAAAATTCCGGGCAGAATATCTTTATGACAAGCTTTACGAATCTGCCGCTGGTTGCGGAGGACTCATCGGAATTTTCCATTGAGAACATGAATATCATCACCATGCACGCTATGGAAAGAATTATGAACATGATTCTTAATTTAGATATTTTAATTAATCTTGACTTCATACAGTGAACGCTCCTTTTGGTATGCTTATATTATACTATTTTAACGAAAATTTGTAAAGAGCAAGTTTTTCAGAAAAAAATTCAAAAAAAACTTGAAACTTTTTCTGAACAATGGTATAATAAGTTGTATGGCTATATCAAGCCGCCATTTTTGTGGCGTGTCATATTTATTACACGGAGGCAACAATGAAAAATATACTGTCAAATATCTGGACAAAACGTGCAATGGCACTGATAAGCGTTTTGTATGCCGCAGGTGTATGCCGTCTGGCATATCTCTCGATCTTCTATGACATACATATAAAGTCAAGAAGTTCACTCTGCATTACTATCATCGCTGTTTCACTCATCGCACTGCTGGGTATACTCAACGCAAGAAAACAGGTTCTTACACGAATCAGCAGCGTCGTTATCCTTTTTGCAATGCTGCCTGTTTTTCTGCTCTATTTCGGAGAATGGGCTATCATTATCCCGATTCTCGTTACAGGCGTTATCATCTTCCTGACTTCGGGTGCCGGTGAGGGCGCTAAAACCGTATGGGGCACTATCATACTGCTGACCTATATTTTCGGTTCGATAGGCTTCTTTATGTTCAAGGCTTTCTTCGTTTCGTCTGCCGAGGAGATACTCATTGATTCCGGTACTTCTCCGTCAGGAAAATACCGCTATGAGGTTATTAATGTTGAAGACAGCTCCGAAGGAAGCACCACTGTATATGTTGAACCGAACTACGCTGATGTGCGTTATCCGTTCACCCGCTTCACTCTCAAGAATATCAGACGTGCCGTATATGTCGAAAGACCTATGATACCGGAAGAAAGCAAGGCTGAATGGAGTACCCTCAGCCGTCAGGAAATAACCAAATTCCTCAATAATGTTTCAGATAAGATCGAAGTCGAACTTACAGAGGGAGAACTTGAATATCTCGGCTATTCCTATGACAGTATGCTCGTTCTGAAACTTGAAGATGTTCCGGTAGAGGACAAGTTCGCTATCGGTCTTACCGCTCATGATGTTGAATCAATAAAGTTCGATGACCTCACCGCTGAACAGCTCGCTCACTTCAATATCGAGAAAACTGCTGACGGACGCTATTATTATGCTTCACCCGATCAGGAATTCATAGACGATCTTAAAGACTATACAGACGGCCCTGTTTATTTCAATCTTATGAGCAGTAAACAGAGAAAACAACTCTATGTTTCAAAGAACCGTTCAGTCTATCTCAGTGAACTCACAGATGCACAGCTTGACTATCTCGGAATTACGGACAACGGCGATGTCCTTAAATTCAACGGAAAAACTGTGTTCCGCTATTATGTGGCTGAACTCGACAGCTACTTCAATGTTGACGAGAGAAAATTCTCCCTCGATCTTATCAAATAATACACAATAATTGTTTAGTAAAGGACGTTCAGGACACGTTCCCGAACGGGATGTTTTCTGACGTTCTTTTTTTAGTCAGCATCGCACAAAGCACTTCTGATGATTTTGTATGGTGCTGCCTTAATATGGGCTATTAAAACAAGAGAAATACAAAAATTTTATTTTAAGAGGTGCATATTTATGTCATATGTAATCGGTGTTGACTGCGGTACAAGCGGTACTAAAACAGTCCTTTTTGACGAAAAGGGAAGCGTTATCGCTTCAAAAACTATCGAGTACCCTATGTATCAGCCAAAAAACGGCTATGCTGAACAGGATCCTGCGGACTGGGCAAACGCAATGATCGAAACTATCAAGGCTGTTATGGCTAAAAGCGGAGTTAAGAAGGAGGACGTTAAGGGTATCGGTATCTCAGGTCAGATGCACGGTCTCGTTATGCTCGACAAGGATAACAAGGTTCTCCGCAAATCCATTATCTGGTGCGATCAGCGTACTGCTGCCGAGGTCGAAGAAATGAACCGTATCGTCGGCAGAGAAAAACTCGTTGAAATTACTGCCAACCCTGCCCTCACAGGCTGGACAGCTGCAAAGATACTTTGGGTAAAGAACAATGAACCTGAAATTTATTCAAAAGTCGCTCATATCCTTCTCCCGAAAGACTATCTCCGCCTTATCCTCACAGGCGAGTACGCTACAGAAGTTTCTGATGCTTCAGGTATGCAGCTTCTTGATGTTCCGAACAGAAAATGGTCTGATGAACTCCTCTCAGCTTTCGAGATAGACAAGAACTGGCTCGGCAAGGTTTATGAATCATGCGAGGTTACAGGTAAGCTTACTAAGGCTATGGCTGAAACTGTCGGACTCTGCGAGGGTACTATCGTTGTCGGCGGCGCAGGAGACAATGCTGCTGCTGCTGTTGGTACAGGCGTTGTTGAGGACGGCAAGGCTTTCACTACTATCGGTACATCGGGCGTTGTTTTCGCTCATACTTCAAATATTTCCATAGACAAGCTCGGCAGAGTTCATACTTGCTGTGCCGCTGTTCCGAATTCATGGCACGTTATGGGCGTTACTCAGGGCGCAGGTCTCTCACTTAAATGGTTCAGAGATAATTTCTGCATGACAGAAAAGGAAACTGCTAAGCTTATGGGCGTTGATGAATACTATCTCATGGACAAACAGGCTGAACAGGTTCCTGTAGGCGCAAACAGACTGCTCTATCTCCCATACCTCATGGGCGAAAGAACTCCTCACCTTGATCCTGATGCAAGAGGCGTATTCTTCGGTCTCTCTGCTATCCATACACGCCGTGATATGCTCCGTGCCGTTATGGAAGGCGTTACTTATTCTCTCCGTGACTGCGTTGAGGTATTCCGTGAAATGAACGTTAACGTAAGCGATATGATGGCTTGCGGCGGCGGCGGATCTTCACCGCTCTGGAGAAGTATGCTTGCTGATCTTTATAACTGCAACGTTAAGACTGCCGCTTCAAAGGAAGGCCCTGCACTCGGTGTTGCTATCCTTGCAAGCGTTGGCGCAGGCATCTACGGCAGTGTTCAGGAGGCTTGCGGCGCTATCGTCAAGACCGACAAGATTCAGGCTCCTGTTGCTGAGAATGTTCCTGAGTATGAGAAATATTATCAGCTTTACAGAGAAATTTACCCTGCCCTCAAGGCACAGTACGCCAAGCTGGCATCTCTTTAATTATGTTCGGGCTTAGATGTCGACTCTGCGGAGAGCTTGCGGAGCATGAGAGAATGCCGAAATACGGTTTCAGCGGAATTGCCTACGACATTGCAGAATGGTCTGATTTTACTGATGACGTTCCTGCACTGGGCGAGGATATATGGCTGAGAAGTGATAATGTTCCAACGATCGGAGAAGAACGTATTATCCATGTGACATCACCGTTCTCCTTCGAGAATAATGAAAAGTTTGAACTGCTGTTTATGCCTGCACTTTCATCTCTTAACGGCTGGGAGGAGTATCCCGACGAAATAGAAAAATCTGCAATTGTGGGCTGTGAACTGGCTGAAATTATCGAGGCTGATGATACGGAGGCATGGCTTAAAGTCAAAGTTGTCAGCGTTGTTATGCTGAGTGAACTTGCTGAGAAGTGCTCTCCGAAAAATCTGGATATGCTCCCTGAAAGGAGTATGCTCAGGGATTATCAGTATACCACAAAACATGAAAACTGGGAATATTCAACATTTGATGCTCAGGGCGATATCGGCTCCTGGGAGCTTGCTTTTACCGATGATTCGGGAGTGAGACATCTGGTCATCTATGCCGAGTGGGGCGACCATTATAATTATGTCTACTACGGCAACTATGTAGAAAACGATTGATATAATACCGTACAAGGTGCGTTCTGTGTCTTGTACGGTATTCTGTTAGGAGAAGAATGTGATTATATGAAAAAATATGTTAAACCAAAAAATGAATTTGCCGAGGGTATTGCCTTCCATGATGCAAAAATAAAATCAATAAAAATAAGCGGCAATAACCTCGTTATGGAGCTTGAAAACTCCCATATCATCGAGAAAAACAGCAAGTATACCAATAACTGCAGGGTGACATTCCATGACTTTGACAGTGATGAATTTGCAAGTACATTCCGTGTGTTCAGCAAAAAAAAGTACAGCGAATATAAGTTAGGCAAGCTTATAAAATGGCTTAAAAAAGGCAAAATTGAAAATCCTGAGATAATTCATACGTATTATAATTATTCGGTAATATTTTTTACAGGCGTTTTCTATGCTGAGGGCAAATGGAAAAGCTTTGAACTGATGATATCCTACAGCGGCGATATGGTCATTGAGTATGACCTTGATAAGGAGTAACGCATGGAACACGGCAGGTTGAAGCGCTTTGCTGTCCGTATGCGGGAAAAAATGCTTGAGGTCACCGATGAAAAAAACGCCTACATCAGCTTCATGCGGCTTGGTGCGGCGCTTTTTGCGGAGCGTGGATTATGCGGTGAACTGCTTGATATGCCGCAGTCTGAACGAAATACTGCGCTGTCACGAAATTATACATTGCTTGCGGAAAAATTCGGCGGCATTTTTCGCTTGTACGGTCATTGTGATATGCCCGATGTTCTGCTGAGTGATGATGCGATTTCTGAATATGCGGCTGTTCTTCCCGAAAAATCGGACTTTCTCGGCTGGCTTCATCAGTATTTCAATGAGCCGTACCGCAGTGAGATTACTGTCGGACTGAAAAACAGCAGGCGGCTTTCTGCCGATAAGATCGCCGCTTCAACTCAGATTTTTACGCCAGAATGGATAGCCGAATATCTTGTGGAGAACACTCTTGTCCGTACATGGCAGGAAAACGGCTGTAATCCGCCTGAAAACCTGACATTTCTTGATCCCTGTATGGGCGGAGGCAATATCCTTCTGTGTGCTTTTGATGCGTTTATGGAGATGTACCGCACATGCGGATATACCGAAAAAATTGCCGCAAATCTTATTCTTGAACGGAATATTTTCGGGCTTGAACTTGATGAACGTGCAGGCTGTGTGGCTGAAACTGCCCTTAGAATAAAGGCTTGGCAGTATGGCGCAGATGCCGTTCCGAATGTTTTCAGCTTCACAGACGGAGAATGTATCGGTTCACTTCTTTCGGCTGATAATTGTACAGGCTGTATTGCTGAACTGCTGTCACGCAAATATGATGTAATCGTCACTAATCCTCCGTATCTTGCGAGAAATGCCATGAATGACAAACTCCTTGATTTCGTGAATGACAATTACAAAAAGTACAGCTCAGACCTCTTTTCCGTGTTTGTGGTGAGATGCATGGAACTTGCCGCTGATAATGGCAGACTTGGCTTTCTTACGCCTTATACATGGCTTTTCATCAGGTCATATGAAGCGCTCCGCAGACTGATATGTTCCGAAAAATCTCTCGAAAATCTTGTGCAGTTCGCATATTCGGCTTTTGAAAATGCAGTCGTGCCGATATGCGCCTTCACATTTCAGAATAGTTATCATGATGCTGATGCTCATTTTATACGGCTTTCCGATTTCAGCGGAGAAACCAATATACAGCGGAAAATGCTTCAAAATGCTCTTAATGATGAAAAATGCGGTTACAGATTCAGTATGAATGCGGCGGATTTTCTCTCCATGCCGACTGTGCCGTTTGCATACTGGCTCAGCAAAAGCGTGAGGGATACGTTTGGTTTGCCTACTGTAGGCGATATTGCTGATGTACGTGAAGGACTTATCACAGGTGATAATGACCGATTCCTGCGGCGCTGGCATGAGGTCTGCTCTGAAAAAATCGCTTTTCAGCGGCAGAATGACAAAAAATGGTATCTCCTCAACAAAGGCGGCGAGGTGCGGCGGTGGTACGGCAATCGTGAATACGTCATAAACTGGGAGAACGATGGCTTTGAGATACGCCATTTTGTCGATAAAAGGGGAGTTCTGCGCTCTCGTCCGCAGAATATCGAGTACAATTTCCGCAGAGCCGCAGGCTGGTCTGCCATTACAAGCAGTGCCATGACAGTGCGGTATTACGATGAAAACTTCATTTTCAATGTGGCAGGAGCGTGCGCATTCCCTAAAGATGAGGAGAAACTGATGTGGCTCATTGCTCTGCTCAACAGTAAGACTGCCTCTGTCCTCACGCAGGCTGTCAATCCAACTCTGAACATGAATCCCGGCGATACAGCTCGTATCCCGATGCCCGAAAACTGCGATATACAGCGCATTTCCAATATAGCTGAGGAGTGTGTGGAACTGTGCAGGCAGGATTGGGACAGCTTTGAGGAAAGCTTTGATTTCAGGAAACATCCGCTGATATGAATATAAATTATATTGCTGAATAAAAATGTTGAGAACGCCGTACCCTGCAATTTGGTCGTTTTGCGTAAAAACTGTTGCAGGGGACAGCGCCCTCAATGATTTTCTATCGTGTAAATTCAGCTATCGGATCAACAAATTTGCCATTATGTGTCAGTTCAATATGAAGATGCGGCTGTACGGCACTTTCAATATCGGCAGTATTGCCCACTACTCCAAGAACATCTCCGCCGCTCACCTTGTCGCCCTGACATACCGCAAGGTCAGAGCCAAGACCGCAGTATTTCGTGATATAGCCGTTTTTGTGGTCAAGCACGACAGTCACGCCCCACAGTGCATCATTGTTGACATTTACTATCTCACCGTCATATACTGCGAAAACTTCCGTGCCGACTTCTGCGGCTATATCCGTACCGTTGTGTGTCTGCCATGAACCTGTTGTCTCGTTCTTCACAAGTTCAGTGCCGCTGAACGGACTGAGTACATTGCTTACATCAGCAAGCGGCATGGTGACATTTTCAAGTTTTACCGCTGTTTCTATCGCTTCATCAACTACGGCTTCTTCTGCATAAACATCGGCATTTACCTCAACGGGCGGCTCTGTTTCGATTACTGGTGCGGCTGTCGTTATCGCTGCCGTGATGTGTGATTTTGCCACATAAACTGTAGTGACAGGCTTTGGGATATCAGTTACCTTTTTGTTGACTGCGGCTGTTCTTGCAGGTGTGCTGTTTGTTGCTTTGCGGTAGTCATCTGCTATTTTGCCGCCCTGATCGTATGCAAACCAGCAAGCCGAACCTACCATGACTGCACTTATTCCAAGTGCTGCATAAAAACTTCTTGAACCTTTGCGTTTATCGCTTTTTGAATTGTTTTTCACGTTAAACACCTCCGACTATATTCTGGACGAAAAATCGGAAAATATTCATACATAAAAAAACTCCCGTCGTTAACGGCGGTACTCATATAGAAGTTTTTACTTTCTATCGGGGCAAACCTTTCTGAGGAAAGGTTCTTCCCCGAACCCCTTTCCAAAGACTTTCAGTATTATGGCGTATCTTATACAGGACATATGTCCTGTATAAGATACGCTAAAACACTCAAAAGTTTTAGGAAGGGAGTTTGAGGGAGAACCCTTTTTCAAAAGGGTTTCCCTCAATAATAAGCATAAAGTTTCTATATAAGTACCGCCGTTAACGGCACAGCCTTATTTTTATCAGAATACATTTATGGTAGCTGTAACATTTTTATATGCGGGAGAAATTTCTGCGTTTTCTTTCATATTGATTATCGGAGTTCCGTTTTCGTCGAAAACAACACGTCTTATGCGTGTATGGCGGCACGGATCATAAAGCGGATCAGAATTGTATGTTCCGCATGACTTTGAGGAATGTGATGCAGGACGTGCGTGGTAGACGATAAGGAGATCGCCGTTTTCATCTGTTACAAAGCAGTTATGTCCGGGGCCTGATTCGCCGCTGAGATCGCTTGTCTGGAGAACAGGGGATGAAAGCTTTTTCCAGCTTGATACATTCATAAGGTCTGCATTGGCATCAGCTTCAAGCCTGCCCACACAGTATTCCGAACCTGTGCCCGATGCCGAGAAGAATACATAAACTTTATCATCAGTCTGAAGTACAGCCGCCCCCTCGTTGACACGGTTGTTTACAAGTTCCCAGTTATATTCAGGCTTGGTAAGAAGTATCGGTGCGGTTGTCAGCTTCCACGGTTCATTCGGGTTTATCTCAGCCATGAAAAGCGAGGAGTCACCCTTAATTTCAGCCCATATTACGTAATGTCTGCCGTTGTGTTCAAAATATGTCATATCAAGGGAGAAACTTGTGAATGCGCTGTTATCGCCGTATGCTCTCTGCATCTGACCGCATTCTGTCCAGTTTCCGTTGTATGGGTCACCGTCACATTTAAGCACATACGGACGAATTGCCCATATATCAGTGCTTGCGCCTGCGGCAAAGAACATATACCATGTGCCGTTGATATTGTGCATTTCAGGTGCCCAGATATGCTTAGCAAGTATTCCGCTTGAATGAGCCTTCCAGATAGTTTTTTCCTCTGCATTTGCAAGGCCTGCGACAGTATTGCTTCTGCGGAGAATGATACGGTCATAGCCTTTGTCAACACTGCCATATGCAGGGTAGGAGGCTGTGAAGTAGAAATATCCGTCTTTGCCGTCAACGACATACGGATCGGCACGTTCGGTTATAAATGGATTTGCATACTGAGCCGAGGTATTTTTCAAAGTGCCGTTTACGGTATATGTGCCGCTGACAGATGTGTTGACTGCGGCAAGATCAGCGCTGTTCCATTCAACGCCGAATTCTGCGGCAGTACCGTTGCTGTATTGTGCAGTGACGGTTTCGGGCATTTTCAGAGTGCCGTTTCTGCTGACATTCACGGAAACAGGCTTGATGCCGGTATTTATGGCTGAAAGCGAGTCTGACGGATATGCATTGATAAGAGCAGTATACTGATTGCTGTTTATCGGGATAACATAGCCGTGTCTCGGAGTGAAGTCAAAGCTGTAGCTGCTGCGGCTGACTGTTTTGAAGTTGGTCATGTCGGAAGTCTCCTGCATAACGTAGTAGCCGTCACCATAAGCATCGGACATCATCAGCCATTTGTCAGTACCTATGAGATTGTAGATATTCGGGCCTTCAACACCGATATCGCCCTCTGATACCTGTTTTATCTCCTCATACGGGCCGTTTGCGTGTGAAGATGTGGCAAGGTAGATTCGCTTGTTTGTCTCATTTTTATAGTACATATAGTATTTGCCGTCTCTGAAAACGATATCCGAGTCAATAGCATCATTGCCGTTTTTTGGTGCAAAAAGAAGTGCAGGTTCGGTATCAAGCTTCAACAGGTCTTTGCTGTATGCGTAATACATGATAGTGCGGTCGTCACGGTATGGAACTCTTGCGGCAAAATAAATCATGTATGACTGCTTTTCAGGATCATATATTGCCTGTGGAGCCCATGCACGATCAGCATTCATCATATTCTGGTACTTGTTTGCAATTTCGATAAGCGATTCATCAAACCAGTGAACGAGATCGGTTGACTTGGCACTTATGAGATTGCGGTTGCTGCTCCAGCCGAGAGAAGATTTCATGTCAGTTGCAAGAAGATGATAGAGACCGTCCTCCCCCTTGAAGATGTAAGGATCACGTATGCATTCTGTTCCGACGCTTGACTTCCAGACGGATTTTCCTCCGTTCAGAGCCTTGAAGTTATAGCCGTCAATACTTACGGCATATGAAAGCTGTTCCTGAGACGGATCATTGCCAAGGAAGTATGCGAAAAGGTATGCAATATCGGGCTTTTCAAACGGGATCTCGCAGTAAGTCTGCATATCAGTATTTTTGCCAAGCAGATATTCTGAAAGTATTTTGAGGTCATTGGAATTTACATTGCCATTGCTGTCAATATCAGCGATTTTTGCCATAGTTTCGTCAAATCCGCCAGTAATTCCGCTTCTCATAAGAATCAGGTCGGCAAAATCAAGAACTGAATCCATGTTCAGGTCTCCGCTTATAAAGCTGAATTTGTTATCAACAGGTTTAATGTAGAATTTCTGGCATTCGCCGCTCCAGTAGTCCCATTGGTCGAGATTTGCGCCGTTATCAAAGCTCTGGTCATAGACATCAAGGGCGGCATTTCCTGAGCATTCACCAGTTATGTAGTATGCATCGTCTGTACGGTGCAGAATAAAATGCTGTGCGGCGGTATTTTGATATTCAGACAGGAAAATGTTATTGCCGTTGCTGTTGTCGCCGTTTTCAACAGTCAGTGCAAGAGAAGGCTGTTCTGCGGAGAGAATACAGCATTTTCCGCCGCCTGTGCTGACTATCTTCCATGTCTGACCTCTGTTTGTGTCACGTTCCCACTGTTCTGCATTGCCGTTGGAAGCGGCTGAGATGAATTTGCCGCTGCGCCGTGACATGATGGTGTATTCCGCACCGCTGATTATTTCGCCGTATTCATCGGCATAAACTGCGCTGATCTGTTCGCTGATTTCCGCTGAGGCGGCAGGTGCTGAGAAGGGGAGTGACGAGAAGGCTAATGTACCGGCCATAACAGCGGAAAATTTCTTGAAAAAACTCAATTGCAAGACCTCCGTTCAAAAAATAGTATTCTAAACAAATTTTAGCACAATAAACAAAGGCTGTCAATTGTACATGATGTGCAAAGTCATCCCTGATGTTTTGTATGAAATACTATAACAGCGCTGTAAAAGGGGGAATGCCGCACCGAAAAGCTGAATGAAGGGAAGGCTTTCCGATGCGGCATTGCAATGATGGTATATATGAAGAAAATTGGAGATGGCTTAATCAAGTGCCGTTTCGATTTCGGCAGACGGAAGAATATCTTCAATTTCGTTGTTGTTTATGTCAGGTACAGGTTTCGGCAGTTCGATTTCCGCATCCCTGTCATCAACAGGTGCAGGCGGACGTGGAGACGAAAGCTTTGGCGATTTGAGTTCAAGCTCAGGAAGTCCCGCTTCACGGTCGTGGTGAGCTCCGATTTCAGGCTTGTCTTTTTCATCTGCAACGGGAGGTTCAGGGGCAGGCTCGCCGTTTTCAGGAGCAATCGGAAGCGGTTGGTTTTCCTTGTCTTTTATGTCATGTTCAGGCTTTGCATCAGGCTTATCGCCGATTTCAGGTGCAGGAGTCTGACCATTTGCGATATCGGGCAGTGCAGGAGCATCATGCTCTGCAATTTTTTCATCAGGCTGAGGCGGCATTACGGCATCGTCTACAGGCGCAGGCGGAGTGGCAGGAGCATTTTTGTCCTCAACAGGCTGAGGCGGAACAGGCTTTTCGCCCTCCGGAACAGCAACAGGCTCTTTGGGCTTCTTTGGAGGAGCGATGGTATCATGAACAACAGGTTTCAGTTTAAGTCCTGAGATACTGTTTTCAAATTCGTCCTTGTAAGAAACGTAGTCATCAGAGCTGTCAGTTGAAATAACAACATCAACGGTATCGCCGCTTGTTATGATTCCCTTGGATATCTCAATTTCCAGCAGTTCACTGGCAACAGTAAGTTTATCCTTGCCTTTGCCGTCGTAGTCTTTGAGAATTTCCTCGCCGCATTCGTTGTCGCTTCTGAGGTAGAGAACCTCGCCTTTTTTGTTAAGTCCCATTTTAATGTCAGCCTCAGACGAGATCTGAACAGTAGAATAGGTCTTGAGGTTTTTTGCATAATATCCGTAGCCTGTGCCTGCGATGACTGCAAGGCAGGCAGCAGCTGCGGCAATTCTTGTGATTATGAATCCGGAGCGTGCGGCTGAACCTGTGGTATTGTTCATCAGAACAGGATTTGTGACAGTCTGACCAACTTCATAGTGAAGATTAGCCGCATGGACAAAGGCAGATTCCTCGTCCATTAATATTGCATACCCCTCGTGGATCTCCATTACAATGTATTTTTTCATGTTATTTCCCTCCCTTGAGAACCTGCATGATATGCCCGCGCATAATTTCATAACCGTTTGTGCATATCAGAAGAACAGCCACAAGATATCTTCTGTGTCTTTCAAGTGACTTTCGTTCAACATCAGCGCCTTCTGCAAGTTTTGCAAGCGGAACACGTTTAGTCCGCAGGAAATCCTCAAGTATCTCAGGATTATTTCTTGCATAGGCAACGGCTTTACTGCATATTTCAAGCGTTCTCTGTTGTCTTGGTGAATTATCTGCTACATCGCTCATAGAAACACCGAAGTCAGTCATCTGAGCCGAAAGCTCCTCGATCTCATGTCGGGTAGCTTCACGTATCTCATTTTCGGAATACTCATCATGAGTATCCTGAATAGTATCGATCAGTTCAGATTTGTCATCATCAGCAGTGCTTTCAAGAGAAATCTGTCCCTGATTCTTTTTCTCCTTGCGGTAGTTGTCTATAAGTCTGTTTTTTATCTGTAGTGCAGCAAATTTCAGGAAAGAGCCTTTCAATCTGGAATAATTGCGAATAGCTTCATAAAATGCAAACATTGCGATGCTCAGTTCATCATCACTGCTGTCAGGCGGACGTTTCAGAAACTTTGAGGTTTCGGATTTGATAAAAGGCATATACGCCTGAATCAGATCGTCAGCCGCTCTGCTGTCCTTTTTTGCCGCATAGACCTGCGAAATGAGCTGATGTGCGCTGGGTTCCATGTCTGTCACCTCCGAAGTATTGCTCCGTCAATGATACTGCCGCACCTGTGCATTAAACCACAAATACAGGCGGTACTATAAAGAGTAATACGCAGATACTTTTCCGAAAGCGGGGTATCTGCAATAATTTTTTGTTTTAATTTTATAGGATACCGCACAAAGTGCATAAGGCAGCTTTGTGCGGCTCTTATTTTATTTTGAACTTTCTAAAACAAGCTGACGGAGAATTATCTCGTCAAAAACATCGACCTCACCGTCATTATTGAAGTCAAACTGTTCGGCAGTTTCCTTTGTATCAAACGGGGCTGTTCCAAGGAGCATTTTGCGGAGACGTACAAGCTGAGCGACTTTGTATACCTTTGCAGGTTTTGTGCCGTCAGGTTCAGTGCCGCCGATAAGCTTGCCGTCAGCATAAACACATACATTGTCACAGCGCTTTGCAAGTTCAACGCCGCCTACGATAGTATCATAATCCTCTGTTATTTCATCGATGCCCTGTCTGCTCCAGTCATTTGTCGGATCCCAGTTATCGCCGTAGTACATACCGATTATGAACTGATATTTCTTGTTGGAGTTTGCAATTGCATAGTCAGGCCATGAAATTTCAACATAGTAGATACTGTCCTTGTACTGCTTCGGCTGTGAGAGAACAGCGGCTTTGCCTGTGACCTCGGTCTCAACCTGATCATATGTTTTCTGAAGAACGAAGCTTGACGGTATATCTGTATTATTTTCAAACTCGGAAATATCAAAATAATAGCGGATAGAAATATCGTCATGCGGTTCAAGTGAATCGGTAT
Organism: Ruminococcus sp.; assembly: GCA_045641105.1. Lineage (GTDB taxonomy): Bacteria > Bacillota > Clostridia > Oscillospirales > Ruminococcaceae > Ruminococcus. The sequence goes on from JAZUGG010000084.1 coordinate 21,166, forward strand.
TGACAAAGAATGTCAGCTTTGTAACGCCAGCGCCTGTTTTTTCAGGAGAATCTGAGCAGTAGCCTGCCGCCCAGAAATCGTCGCCTGAGAAAATCTGAGAGTCGTCTATTTTTTCGGCAGGCGGGAAATTCTCGGTAGGTTTCATTGTCTCGTCACCGCAGAAAAGATACAGACCTGCGGCTGCACCGACGATTGCGGCGTTATAGTCAATGGTTACTTCATTGTATATCCAGTCGTTTGTTGTATCGTGGTGATCGTCGTGCTCGTCAGGGCCGCCTGCGAGAGCACCGTAAAGAACGTGTTTGTGTTCGCCCTTGTCCTCAGCCATGGTAAGTCCGGATGCGGCACGATGATGAGGATATTTTACAGAATTTTCGCCGTATCCGACAACATAGTTTCTGCCGAGCGGATTGTCTCCGATGACGTATTCCATCTGACCGAGCGCCCAGTTTGAGAATGTGTAGTCCTCATGCTCAGGTTTATACAGGTCTTTGCCGTTCTGATATTTGTCATATACAAGAGCGCAGAACTGAGCGGCGGTGTTGTAACGAGCGCTTCCCCATGTATCGAGCCAGAAATAACCGGCAGGAGTGATCGTACCGATATCTCCCTTCATCCAGGCATTTATTGCCTTAGCCTCCATTTTCCAGAAATCTATCTCCTCATATGGATTTCTGCCAGCGGCTTCACGGTATTCCTCACAGACATCGGGATAAATGTCCTGAATTCGTCCAAGAAGGATAGAAACGCCGTTCCACATATCGTTCCAGCAGAGCACATATCCGGGAGGTGCATAGTAATCGACATATTCTATGCATTCTTCAAGATAGCGGTGATCTTTGGTTATGAGATAAAGCCAGCAAGCGGCGAATGAGAAATCGTCCTCCCATTTGCTTGATGTATAATAGCTGTCAGGGCCGTCTTTTCCGAGACCGACTTTTTTCTCATTTTTTGCGGCAAAATCAAAGAGTGCCTTTGAATAGTCAAGGCATTTTTCAGCATATTCGGGATCGGTTTCAAGGAAGTTGTAATAGTTTATTGCAAGTGCGGCGGCGCTGAGAGATACATCATCAGTTGTAGGTATTTCGGTGGTAGCAAAGTATGCAGGACGAGCCATTGCATCTATTTCAGGAGCCTGCCAGTAGCTGTGGTCGATATCGCCGTCGCCGACTTCATAGCAGAAAGCAACTACATCGCCGTTTTTGTCACGGAAAGTACTTCTCATGAAATAGTCGCTGAAATAGCGGCATATAGTCTCGGCATGGGAATCCTGTCCTGTTTTTTCATAGGCTTCACGGAATTCATAGTAGCCCCATGACACTATCGATGCGGCATATGCCTCAGGCAGACCGAATTTTACATGGTCGCCTGCATCATGGAAACCGCCTGAAACATCAACGAAACCGTCACCGTCCGGATCGAGGATATCGCTGTATTTTTTGATGAAATCGGCAGAAAGATTAGTGCCGACTTCGTTTTCATCCATAGGCTGGAGCGGAACTTTTGAGTCGTATGTATGGCAGTCACCACGCCATGAAAGAAGATTATTTTCGGAAACGCCTGTGCCGCACATATTTGCGTCATAGAAGAACATGGTATACTGGAGAAGTTTAGCCCAGTTGTTTTCGGTCTCCTCATAGTCGGCGGCGTTCGGAGTGGCTTCACAGAATGCGCTTAATGACGGAGTAACGGTTGTAAATGCAGTGATTACCGCAGCAGCGGCAGAGATGCATTTTTTTATTTTATGCATGGAATCATCCTTTCAAAATTAATTAATTAAGGGTATCTCTAAAGAACGTTTTTCTAAGAAAATTGGGATAAATACCCTAAAATATATTATATCCTGTCAGAACAGCCAATGTCAAGAAATATATTGCGGTATTGAAGAAAAAAATCCCGACTTCACGCATGAAATCGGGATATAATATTATTCAGGAAGTTTAGTGATAAGGTCAAGCATATATTTCTGAATAGTAAGTGCATCAAGATTTGTTATGCCGTCATTTCCCTTGACATCGCCGTTCAGCATACCCTGTTCGGTGATATGTGTGGGATCATTGCCTTTCAGACCGAATTTATCAGGATTTGAGATGGACTGCATGATAAGCACAACGTCAGCAAGGTTGATTTGTTCATCGCAGTTTGCATCACCGTAAAGAATATCATTTTCGGTATGACTGATCGGCGGTTCACCGCTGATAAGCTCAAATTTTCTGCCATACTTCTTGGCATAGGCTTCTGCTGTTGAACCGGCATAGCCATGAATCACAGAATTTTCGGCTATGAATCCGCCAGTTCTATGCTCATCTTCTTCGGAAAGCGATTCGTTTATTATCTGGCGCAGGAACGGATCGTTATTCATGTATGATCTGCCGACTGTCTGCCATCCTTTGATTTTAGGTGTGTCAACATCGATTGGTGCTCTGGGATTAGAATGGTATAATTCAGGAATTGCCTTTTCTGTATCAGGTATCAGGCAGTCAGGATCATAGAAATA
>JAZUGG010000085.1:0-32248 GCA_045641105.1 Ruminococcus sp.
CTTGTTCTTTCATTTCTATTATTTCTTTTTCATATTCCTGTATGTGTCTGTAACTTCTTGCCATAAAAAATCCCTCCTATGGTTTTTATTATACCATAGGAGGGCCTTTTTGTCACTGTTCGTTTTTACTGGTTCGGTTCAAATTGAGGCATACTCCTTCTTTTTTGAATAATGGGTTGATATATCCGAGCAGTAGGCTGAATAGATCAACTATTACTGCATGCGTTATGCAGAAATGTCAGTCGAGTCTCTTTTTTAGCCTGTCATAAACACAGTTCAGAATAATTTTAAAGAACAAGGCGAAAACAATGATATTGACTGGTGCTATACTGTCGAAGCAAATATAGGATAATTAAAAAAGACAAGTTCTTTAACTGTAAGCGCCAACCAAATCCAGCCTAATAGTTTACGATAATAAGCACAGAAAGTTCCGCAACTGCGGAGCTTTCTTATAATCATATGCATAGAATGATTGGCGCTTAGCCTATGATACGTAATATCTCAATACTTAATCTGAAAATAATCAAGATAAGCCTTGAAACGATCCTGAGCAGTCAGTACAGTATCTGTCAGCCAGCCGCGTTCCTGTTCCCAGTTCTTGAGTCCTCGATAGTAGAACATCTTCAGATCGTCGGATATGATGAAAGGAACTATATCATGGCTCAGACACTCCTTCAGCATAATAAGCCTGCCGACTCTGCCATTACCGTCCTGGAACGGATGTATGGATTCAAACCGATAGTGAAAGTCAATTATATCCTCAAGAGTGACAGCTTTAAGGTCACGGTATTGTGATATGAGCGTTTTCATTCGTACAGGTACTTCATCAGGTGATACCGTTACTTCACCGCCTACTTCGTTGGCAAACTTCTTATATTTTCCTACCGCAAACCAATCCTTTCTGCTGTCGGCAGTACCTGTTTTCAACATCTTGTGAAGCTCCTTGATAAACGCTTCTGTTAAAGGCTTCTCAGCGTTTTCGATAACATAGTCTATGCAACGGAAGTGGTTGACTGTCTCAACAATATCGTCAACGTTAACAGCTTCATTCTCGAATCCCAAGGTATTGGTCTCGAAGATGTAGCGGGTCTGATCGTGCGTGAGCTTGCTTCCCTCAATATGGTTTGAATTATAGGTAAGCTCAATCTGTAACTTGTGGTATATTCCGCCATGGTAATTGCTGCGTTTCTGTTCTCTGAGAATTTCAAGCAGCGTTTCGGGACATTTAAGCTTACGGCGTCCGGGTCTTACAGCATCGGCAGGAATTTTCCATGTTTTGCCGATAAGTTCAGCCCCGTCTATTCTTCCCTCAGCGCAGTAATTACGTACTGTCCTTTCGGATATTCCCCATAATTCAGCCATTTCGGCTACGCTTTTGTATGTCACACTACCGCCTCCTTTGTTCTATTATATCACATTATCGGCAAGAAATCAATAACAATTCACGGGAATTCTTGCCGATAGGGAGTATCAACTTACCACTTATACCAATTTTTCCATTCAAACTTTTTTCTGAGTTAGTATTAAACTATAATATCTTGAGAAAAACGAAGCACTGATAGCTGCTAAAACTACCAGTGCTTTTTTCATAAATACATTGTTCTTGAATCTATACCAGAATCCTCGATAATAATCGTGTGTTTTATATCTTGTAAAAGATCTTTTTCATTTTCAATCCCTGCTTTCGGAACACCATATTTTTTATGAAGAACACTTAGAAAATTTATAAAGTCAGACGGAAAACCATTCCTTTCATTAACTTTGAATCAGGTCTGGAGTCAAAATTGCAGCTTAGATGTTTTTTCCACAATCTATTGTGCTTTTACGTAAATTATGTTATAATATTACAAATAACTACTGCTCATTTTACTATCATTCGGAGGTGTCCCCTATGCTCAGACCCGGACTTTACGAACAAGTCATAAATAAAGACCTGTCCAGTGAGCTCGACGAAAGTCAGCAGCTCATAGAGAAGTGCAATATTGACAAAGCCGAAGCTCCACAGATACTTTCGGGATACCTCGCGGAGATAATCGAAAAGGGGCTTTCATGCCTTTCAAGTGACGACATCGAGGGACAGCTTGGCCTTGCAAACAGGATAGTATCTGCTGTTGCAGAGCTTACAGGTGATCATGAATTCGACGGCATGAGCGTAGACGAGCGTGCGGAACAGCTTCTTGCCGTTGCAAATATGCAAAATAATGCGGACACTATGAAGCGCCGTATCACAATGACACGCCCCGAAACTCCCCTTGCTTCAAGTTCACTGTTTACTGGTGCAGATCACGAACCGCAGATGATGACCGAGCTGAAAAAGGAGATAGTTTCCGCCAACAGGATTGATATGCTTGTTTCCTTCATCAAGTGGAGCGGTCTGGTGCTTATCATCGACGAGTTGCAGGAATTCACTGCACGAGGCGGAAAACTTCGTGTTATCACGACCTCATACATGGGCGCAACCGATGTGAAAGCTGTGGAGGAACTTAGCAAGCTGCCCCATACCGAGATAAAAGTTTCCTACGACACCGAGCGTACAAGGCTTCATGCAAAGTCCTATGTATTTTACCGTGACACGGGCTTTACTACAGCTTACGTTGGCTCATCGAATATGTCCAACGCTGCAATGACCAGCGGTCTTGAATGGAATCTGAAAATAACCGCTCACGACCAGCCCCACACTATCCGAAAGATAAATGCGACCTTTGAAAACTACTGGAACAGCACCGATTTTTCGCTGTATTCTCCCGATGACAGGGTGCATCTGATGCAGGCATTGAAAGCCGAAAAGTATCAAGGCGATACCAGCAATTACAGCTTTGATATCCGTCCTTTTTCCTATCAGCAGGAGATTCTCGACAAACTGACTGCTGAGCGTGAGATACGCGATCACTGGAAGAACCTTGTGGTAGCCGCAACAGGTACGGGCAAAACGGTCATTTCCGCCTTTGACTACAAGCGTTTCCGTCAGAAAAACGGGCGTGCAAGACTTCTCTTTGTGGCGCACCGAAAAGAGATCCTGAAACAGAGTATAAAATGCTTCCGTGGTGTGCTCCACGATGCCAATTTCGGTGACCTCTGCTTTGGCGGAGTTGTGCCCGAAAGCCTTGAAAACCTGTTTATTTCCATCGAGACTTTTAACTCTCAGGCGCTTGACAGGATAACCTCCCCCGACTACTACGACTTCATCATCGTGGACGAGTTCCACCACGCCGCTGCGCCTACATATCAGCGTTTGTTGGAGTATTACAAGCCGAAGATACTTCTCGGTCTGACGGCTACTCCCGAGCGTATGGACGGCAAGAGCATTCTGCCCTATTTCGATGACAGGATAGCTGCGGAGATACGTCTGCCAGAAGCTATTGACAGGAAACTGCTGTGTCCTTTTCACTACTTCGGAGTGTCCGACAACGTTGATCTGAATGACGTTAAATGGTCAAGAGACGGATATGATAAAACTGCCCTGTCGAAGTTGTATACCGGCTATGATCTTCGTGTTATGCTTATTCTGAAAGAGCTTAACAAGTACGTTGCAGACATGGACAAGGTCAAGGGACTGGGCTTCTGTGTGTCGAAGGAGCACGCAGATTATATGGCTCAGCGTTTCAATCAGAACAATATCCCGTCCATCGCCCTGACCGCCGACAGCAAAAAGGACGAGCGTGATTCGGCACAGCATAAGTTGGCGAATGGCGAGATAAAGTTCATCTTCACCGTTGACCTTTACAACGAGGGCGTGGATATCCCCGAGGTCAACACGGTAATGTTCCTGCGTCCCACAGAGAGCTTGACGGTATTCCTGCAGCAGCTTGGACGTGGTCTGCGTCTCAGCGAGGGCAAGGACTGCCTGACTGTGCTGGATTTCATCGGTCAGGCACACATGAAGTACAATTTCGAGAGCAAGTTTGCGGTACTTCTCGGCAACACTCAGCGCAGTGTCAGGGACGAGATCGAGAACGGCTTTCCCCTGCTGCCGAAGGGCTGTTATATCAAGCTGGAAAAGCAGGCGCAGAAGTACATTCTCGACAATATCAGGCAGGCTGTGGGCAACAAGAGCGCTATCGTAAAGCGTCTTGCAAACTTCACCGAGGACAGCGGAAAAGCTCTTACTCTTGCCAATTTCCTTGAATACTACAACCTTGATATCAGTGCAGTTTACGGCACGAAAAACAGTTTTGCAAGGCTGTGTGTGCAGGCTGAGGTCAAGCCGAACTTCACCGAAGATATTGAGGAAGTCATCACTAAGGCACTGCCGAGACTTTCGTATATCGACTCCCATCGCCTTATTGAACTTGTGATAGACAAGCTGCCTGAGATAGAGAAATATACTACCGACGATTTCGACGGTGTTCAGCAGAGAATGTGGCAGATGTTACAGTTCACAATATGGCAGAAGTCCTACGAGGACTGCGGCTTCAGCGACCTGCTTGAGGGTTTCCGCAAGATAGCAAAATCGCCTGTGATGCTCAGTGAAATACTTGAGCTGATGTACTACAAGTACGACAAGATAGACTTTATTGACGAGCCTGTGCAGGTGGACTATGACTGCCCGCTGGACGTGCATTGCAGTTACACAAGAGACCAGATACTCGTTGCGCTGGACTTCATGAAGCCTGATACCGTCCGTGAGGGCGTGAAGTATCTGGAGGATAAAAAGACCGACCTGCTGTTCGTAACGCTCAACAAGTCGGACAAGGACTATTCGCCCACTACGATGTACAACGATTATTCCATCAACAGCGAGTTGTTCCATTGGCAGAGCCAGAGCACAACAACTCCCGAAAGCAAGACAGGTCAGCGTTACATCAATCATCGCAGACTGGGTACAAGCGTGATGATATTCGTCCGTGAATACAAAAGCACAAAGCTGGGTGCTGCACCTTATACATTCTTAGGTCTTGCGGATTATGTGAAGTCGGAAGGCTCGAAACCCATGAACGTGGTGTGGAAGCTCCGCAAGCCTATCCCTGCGAAGTATCTCAGGAAGACTAATCAGTTGACGGTGGGATGATATGAAAACGATAAAGGTTGTGGCGGCTGTGATATGCGACTCGCTTCAAGCAAAGACACGCATTTTCGCAACTGCAAGAGTATACGGCGATTTCAAAGGTATGTGGGAATTCCACGGCGGTAAGATAGAACCCGGTGAAACTCCTCAGCAGGCATTAGCCCGTGAGATAAAAGAAGAGCTCGACACCACGATAAAAGTGGGCGAGCTTATTGACACGGTAGAATATGATTATCCCGACTTTCACCTGTCTATGGACTGCTTCTGGTGCGAGGTCATCAGCGGTGACCTTGTTCTGCTGGAAGCTCAGGAAGCACAGTGGCTTACCAAAGATAAGCTTGATAGCGTGGAGTGGCTGCTGGCAGATATGGGACTGGTGGAGAGAATACGCAGGGAGATAAACTGAGTTGATGTATTTATCAACTCCAACTCTCGCAAATTATACGACAACTCAAAAATATACCTGTGGTTTACTTGCTTTTTCCGAAAAGCTGTGATATAATACAGGTAAAGTCAGAACAGAAACGGTCGTAGGATGGCCGCTGTAACAAGAATTATTTTGAAAGGAGTAACCCGAAATGAACGTATTTACTATGTCTTATCTGTATAGCGAAACATTACTTAGTCTCAGCCTCGAACTGGAAGAGACTCTTATTGTGCTGCATACAGAACATAGTGCAAATGATACGGTCATTTAGGGACTTGATTTCAGTATAGATCCTTGAATAGCCAGATATAGCACCGTCTGTATGCAGCAGACGGTGTTTTTTCATGCCCGCATGATGGAATTTTGGCATACATCCCTGCCTAAGAAGCAGGTTTTTGCGAGTTCGAATCTCGCTGCGGGTACTATATGCTCTCGTAGCCCAAAGGCAGAGGCAGCGGACTTAAAATCCGTATAGTATGAGTTCGAATCTCATCGGGAGCACTTACTTTGTCAAGGATCATATACTGAAAGGAGTTGCTGAAAATGCCTATCATTGATGTGAAAGCAACAGGCACTAACATAAAAAATATCATAAAATCCAAAGGCTTCAAGATATCCGATGTGCAGGCCCGGTGCGGTTTCAATACACCTCAGGCTATATTCAAGTGGATGCGTGGAGACGCTGTTCCCACTATCGATAATCTGATAATACTGGCAGATATGTTTGATGTGCCGATAGATAAAATAATAATCGTCACCCGAATATGAGTGGCGATATATGGGTAAGTATGCATAGTGGCGATTGCAGCGGATGCGCTGTGAGCGCAGCGAGGAAGTCCCCTTGGGGGATAAATCCGTGACGTAGAAACACCGTAGGTTCAACTCCTACCTTGCCCACCAATAAAAATCTCCGTTCATTTCTGAGCGGAGACATACGGCGGATTCGTCTAATCGGTCAGGACAAGAGGCTTTCAATCTCTAAATGCCGGGTTCGAACCCCGCATCCGTCACCAATGGTCGCATAAGCCTAACTGGTAAGGCAGCAGTTTGCTAAACTGTGAGTAATCGGGAGAATTCCGATGTCTGAGTTCGAATCTCAGTGCGACCGCTAATATTATAAAAACAATCTTTCTTTTCTCCGCTTAGTGGACTTCGCATAAAGATAATTCTTAGCATCATCCAGATTCAACGTAAAATAGCCAATCTGAGTGTGTTTTTGAATTGCTTTCTTTCGCTTATTGCAGCCTGTCATGTAGATAGATCGCAATCAGTTTATATTTAAAAGAGGCATTCTATGTCATTTATGTGGTATCACAGTAATCATACTCTGACTGCAATATTCCGTTAAATCGATTGAAGTTAGCTATAAAGACATCATTTATAATAACTCAAAGATATTGACTTTATTGCTCGTGTGTGTTATACTGTTTTAGTAGTTATTGCACATGTGCAATGATGAGCGATAATGAGTAATACTATAATAACGGAGGCGATGATATGAATATCGGATTCAAAGAGGATCTAACTATTGAATTCAAGAGTGATAAAAGCAAGTTGCCGGATTCTGATTTGGTTGATGCTATCGTTGCTTTTGCTAATACAAACGGAGGAGATCTCTACCTTGGCGTTGAGGATAATGGTGATATAACAGGACTTCATAAGTCTCATCAAGACATCACACAGCTAGCGGCTTTTATTGCCAATAAGACAGTTCCACCAATTGCAGTTCGTGCAGAAAAATCTGAGGATAAGCAGTATCTGAAGATTTCCGTTCCAAAAAGCAGAAGCATAGTGGCATCATCATCTGGTAAGATTCAGCGCCGCCGCATCAAAGCAGATGGAACACCTGAAAATGTTCCTATGTATCCTCACGAGATTGCATCTCGTTTAAGCGATTTGAGTCTGCTTGATTATTCCAGCTTATGCGTACCAGATGCTCAATATAACGATCTTGATCCTGTAGAACGTGAACGCCTACGTAGTATTATTCGTATGAATCCTCAGGGAGAACAGAATCTGTTAGAACTGGATGATGAAGAGCTTGACAAGGCTTTGAGACTCGTTGCGGATAACAACGGGCAGCTTGTTCCAACTTACTGCGGAATGCTTCTTATAGGCCGTACAGATAGTCTTCGTAGGTGCGTACCTACGGCAGAAGCGGCGTTCCAAGTAATGAATGGTACAAATGTCATACTGAACGAGTCTTTCTTACTTCCTCTGCTGGCAGCGTTTGAGAAGATGGAAATATATATGAATGCAAGAAATACTGAAGCAGAGATTGAGGAAGGTCTGTTCCGAATTTCTGTGCCTGATTATAATAAAAGAGCCTTTCGTGAGGCATTGGTCAACGCATTCAGCCACCGTGATTATACAATGATGGGAAGAGTACGTGTCCAGATGGATAACGATGGACTGACGATCAGTAATCCTGGCGGCTTCATCGAAGGCGTAACTATCGACAACCTTTTGAATGTTGAGCCTCACGGCAGAAATACTGCGCTTGCTGATGCGATGAAGCGTATAGGCTTGGCGGAACGTACAGGACGAGGCGTTGATCGTATATTTGAAGGATCGCTTCTCTACGGAAAACCTCTTCCTGATTATTCAGAATCCACCAATGTAATGGTAAAACTATTTATTCCTAAAAGTTTACCGGATCCGAATTTTACAAGATTGATTTCAGAAGAACACAGGACTACTGGTGAATCTCTTCCTATCAATTCATTACTTGTCCTTAATGCATTGAAGCTAAACCGCAGAGCAACAGTCAACGAACTTGCAGATTTTTCCCATATTACCGTAGAAAAAGCACGAATTACAGCTGAACGTCTTGTAGAATCAGGTATGATTGAACCTTCAGGGAATGGAAAAGGTCGCTGTTATACACTTAGCGCAAAGCTGTATCAGGCTAATAATAACATATCCGGTTACATCAGGCAGAAGGGCATTGATAGTATCAGGTATCCTGAAATGGTATTGCAGTTTGCCAAGAAGAATGGCGGTACAATAACACGAGGAGATGTTATGGAATTGCTTCATCTCACAAAATCTCAGGCTTATAATCTTCTGAAAAAAATGGTGGATGATGATAAATTAGATCTTAAAGGTACAACACGTAACGCATATTATATACTAAAGCATTAAAGTGTAAAGACTAAGGTAGTCATTGTATTTTATGTTAGTGCCTGTTGCTTTCACATCAATGATAGGCATTTTCAGAGATGCCCTTATCTTCATTGCTCCGCCAATTAAACAATGTTCCGTTATCAAAGAGAAAGGTAAAAAGTATTTTTGGCAAGTGATGAAAGCAATGTTTAATTGGTGGAGTTATAATAAGTGATTTCAGAAAGGCAATAAGACGATTTTAATTATTATTTTGTATATCTGCACAATCAATTGATGGCGATTTTGTACATTCATACAAAGCTTGAAAAAATATCGTCTAAATAAGCTTATAAAATCACTTATTATCAGCACAGAAATAAAATATTGATAGTAATTTCGTCGGTCTGCGCGGAGGGTTAATTCTTAGAGAGCGGGAGCACGAGGGTGCGGGAGTCCAGTGGACAGCTTTGCAAAGCAAAAGCACCGCCCGAGTTGACAAACGAAACTCGTGCTCCCCTACAAGTTCGGTCATTGCGTCTGCTTTGTAGGGGATGCCGCCTCGGCATCCCGCCCTTGACCCCGCAATATGCGGCTTCGCCGTTATATATTTTATTGTCTGAATAATAAGGAGATCATCAATTATGAAAAAAGCAATTTCACTTGTTCTTACACTTTCTTTTCTCGTTACAGCTGTATCATGCGGCAAAAAGGAGGAATCCTCCGAGGAGACTGCCCCGACATCAGCAGTAACCGAAATGACCACAGAAGCCGAAAACACTGAAAGTACCGAATCTGCTGATACTACCGAACCGTCAGCATACAGATATATGAAGTTTGCATCAATGACACCCGAAGAAATTGTAGCCGAACTTACACTTGAACAGAAAGCCGCACAAATGGTACAGCCTGCAATGTACTGGCTTATCGATGATGAAGATGAGACTATGACAAAATATGACTACGGCAGTATACTTTCCAAAATCGCAGGTTTTGGCGAGAAGGACTGGCTTGAAGTAACCGATATGTTCCAGACACAGGCTGTTGAATCCGAGACAGGCATACCTATGATTTACGGAAATGATGATGTACACGGTGTCAATTTCTGTTCAAATGCCGTTCTGTTTCCGCATAATATAGGTCTTGGTGCGGCTAATGATGAGGAACTTATGTATCAGGTCGGACTTATCACAGCCGATGAAGCTAAGATATGCCATATGCCGTGGAATTTCGCACCTGTTGTATCACAGTCGTGCGATCCGAGATGGGGCAGAACTTATGAATGTTACGGCTCTGACCTCGAAATGATAACAAAACTCAGCACAGCATATACAAAGGGACTTGTTGACGGCGGCATCGTTGCCTGTGCAAAGCATTTCTTCGGCGAGGGCAGTGCAGAATTCGGCACAGGTGAAGCTTCTGACAACGGCGGTACGAGCGAATATGTTGAAAGACTTATTGACCGTGGCGAGGCAACTCTGACCGATGACGAGATAAATGAACTTCTTAAAGTGTATCAGGCTCAGATAGATGCAGGCGCACAGACTATCATGGTAAGCCATGCGGCACTCAACGGCACAAAGATGCACGAAAACAAGAAGTATATCATGATGCTGAAAGAAGAAATGGGATTTGAAGGCTTTATCGTAAGCGACTGGAATTCAATACATAATATCCCTGACAAGGACTATAAGGAACAGGTCATCACTGCTATAAATTCGGGCATTGATATGCTTATGGAGCCTGATGTATACAATGATGCAATGGATATCATAATTGATGCGGTAAACAACGGCGATATCACCGAGGAGAGAATTGACGATGCCGTAAGACGTATCATAAAGGTCAAGAAGGAGATCGGTCTTTTCGATGATCCGTTTTTTGAGAAAACAGAAACAAAACAGGAACACGTCGGTTCTCAGGAATACAGGGATATTGCAGAAAAGCTTGTTGAGGAAAGTCTTGTTCTGCTGAAAAATGAGAACAATGTACTGCCGCTCAAAGAGGGCACATCTGTCTATATCACAGGCCCTGCCGCAGATAATGAACAGGCACAGTGCGGCGGCTGGACTATCGACTGGACATCAAGCCCTGAAAAGAATATTGAGGGTGCAACCTCGATTCTTGAAGGCTTTAAGGAAGTTGCGGCAGAACATAATATCAATGTCATAACAAAGGCTGATGAAGCCGCAAATGCAGATGTTGTGATAAATGTTGTCGGAGAGCAGTCATATGCTGAATGGACAGGCGATACGGCTGACCTTGAACTCTGCGGCGCACTCGGTCTTGAAGGCAATAAGAAGGCTATTGATGAAGTGAATGCTCTTGGCAAGCCTGTTGTTACCTGTGTAGTTGCAGGCAGACAGGTAATTCTCGGAGACTGCTATGATAAGAGTGACAGCGTGGTAATGTGTTATCTTCCGGGTTCAGAGGGACAGGGCGTTGCGAATGTGCTTTGCGGTGATGCTGAATTTACGGGCAAACTGCCAAGTCCGTGGTATAATTCTGTTGACCAGATAGGTACAGACCAGTGCTGGCTTGAAAAGGGATATGGTCTTGCATATAATGAATGATATAGTTTAAATAAAAAATAAAAAAATAAAAAACGCCGAAGGCGCATAATACTGCGGGGTCAAGGGATGCGGGTGTTCGGTGAACACCTCTGCGAAGCAGAAGCACCGACCGAGTTGACAAACGAGACTCGTACTCCCCTACAAGTTCAGTTTTTTATATCAGAGATGTAGCCCCTGATTTTGCAATATACCGCAGAATCGGGGGATTTTGTGCTTTATTGCTTCTGCCTGAACAGCAATGCGGAGGTATTTCCGTCGGTCTGCGCCGAGGGGTATGAATGCGAAACGTCCGTAAAGCTTTGCTTTGCTTGCTTTACTGCTTTTTAGGGAGGCTCTGCCTCCCCCTTACCCCCTCCGTCGGGGAGTGAGCTACTCCCCGAACCCCCGCAGTTGCGCCTTCGGCGTTTTTTATATTGGAAATATAGTTTCTGATATTGCAGAATCGGGGGCTTTTTACTTCATTGCTTCTGCCTGAACAGCAGTGCGGCGGCAAGACCTGAAAGAAGTGCGGCAGTTATACCGCCTGCCGATGCCGTCAGTCCGCCCGTGAATACTCCGATAAATCCGTCACGGGAAACTGCTTTGCGAACTCCCTCTGCAAGCAGATGCCCGAAGCCTGTGAGAGGTACGGTCGCCCCTGCGCCTGCAAATTCAACTATCGGCTGATAAAGCCCCACAGCAGACAGAATAACGCCTGTCACCACAAATCCTGTGAGTATCCTTGCAGGTGTCAGTCTGGTAAACTCAATGAAAAGCTGTCCGACTGCACAAATAATTCCGCCTGTGAAAAATGCCCTGACCAAATCCCAAAACATAGCCTACTCCTTCCGAAAATGAACAAGATGTGCAATAGACGGTATAGATTCGCCCTGTTGAAGCGATACAGGCGACATGAGCGCACCTGTTGCCGCAAAAAGGACATTGTGTATCTGTCCGCTTTCAAGCTGTGGGAGAAAATATCCGCACAGCACACTCGCACTGCACCCACAGCCTGAACCGCCGCAGTGTGTGTCCTGAGCCTCATTGTCAAATATCATCGAGCCGCAGTCGCAGTGCTGACGTGAAATATCAATGCCCTGTCTGCTGAGAAGTTCCTTTACAAGGGTACTGCCGACTGTTCCGAGGTCGCCTGTGATTATGCGGTCATAGTCATCGGGAGATGTTCCCGTTTCTGCAAGATAGCGCTTTATCGTCTCTGCGGCGGCAGGTGCCATTGCACTTCCCATATTCGTAATGTCGGATATGCCCATATCAGCGATTTTTCCGATACAGCCGCCTACTATGCGCACACTTCCCGTGTCGCCTGAAAGCATGACTGCGCCCGATGCCGTACACGTCCACTGAGCAGTCGGTGTGCGCTGTCCGCCGTATGAAAGTGGAGTGCGGAACTGCCGTTCTGCGGTAGAGAAATGTGACGAGGTGACTGCAATAGTACGCCTGACTGCGCCGCTGTCGATGAGGAGTGAGGTTATAAGCAGTCCCTCGGCAATGGTCGAGCAAGCGCCGTAAAGTCCGAGAAACGGTATCTCCAGTTCACGCAGACCGTAAGACGAGCCGATACACTGATTTATAAGGTCACCTGAGCAGACTGCGTCAATATTTTCCTTTTGCAGACCTGATTTGCGCAGGGCAAGTGAAACGGCTTCAAGCTGAAACTGACTTTCTGCCTGTTCCCATGTCTGCCTGCCGAAGTGACTGTCCTCGATTATCTCATCGAAATATTTTCCGAGAGGGCCTTCACCCTCCATTTTGCCTGCGACAGAGGCATAACTCTGAGTTCTGACGGCGTTCACGAGCCTGAAAACGCCCTGTGAGATATATTCTGCCATGTGGTTCTCCTTTCGTGGCGCAGAAAAATATGATGCATAAAATGAATAACTACATAATTATTACTCATGCAATTAAATAATGAAAAAACGCCGAAGGCGCAACTGCGGGGGTTCGGGGAGCAGAGCCTCCCTAAAAAGCAGTAAAGCAAGCTTGCAATGCTTTACGGACTGTCCGCATTTGTAACCCTCGGCGCAGACCGACGGAATTACAATAAATATCTGTCGCTATTATTCCGCAGAAAATACATAATATACACGTTCCTGAAACAGAAAATCAGCTTACAGCATATGATGTATAAAAAGTGGCTGTAGGTCAATACTACTGACAGAAAAATTTTAATTCGGGAGACTTTGATTATGCCTGTTAAACGTGGAGAAATATATTATGCCGACCTCAGTCCCGTCGTAGGCTCGGAACAGGGCGGCATCAGACCTGTACTTATCGTTCAGAATGACGTGGGAAACAAACACAGCCCGACCGTTATAGCGGCGGCTATCACAAGTCAGCGTGACAAGACGCATCTGCCTACACATATCGAGGTACAGGCTGATAAATGCGGACTTGCAAAGGACAGCATCGTGCTTCTTGAGCAGATACGTACACTTGACAAGCGACGCCTGAAAGACAAAATGGGAGAGCTTGACCTCAATTCCATGAACAAGGTCAACACAGCGCTTTCGATAAGTTTCGGACTTGAAATATAGCATGGGATGCAGCATTATAATGAGAACAATTCTGCCACGGTATTTCACGGAATACTGTGGCTTTTTTGTTGACAATGCGGGGACGGTGTGATATAATTATTGAAAATGGAAAATGAACATAATCTGAATCATGAATTTTCTGCCGCACAATCTTTGTGTGGTGTTGCCCTAAGAAGTATATTGTAAAGGAGTGTATGACTTATGACAATGAAAGAACAGCTTACAAAAATTATTTCTGAATATAATCTGATAGACGTTACATACGATTCGTTCTGGGAGAGCTATAAAGGTTATCTTGCCGATAGTGCGGAAGAAGCCGCAAAACATGGATTAGTTGATGAAACGTCTGTAAGTATCACCTTGCGTTCGACAGCCTACTGCAAATCTGGATATTTAGAGAGAAACGGCGAAAAAATGGATTATATAGAAATATGCTATGAAATGTATGATAAACAGAATAAATATGTAGGATACTATGATTGTCTCTTTGACCTTGACGGAAATATGTTTGATGATTGCTTTGTAATCGAATAAAAATAATGCCCCGAAGCGTTTTCGGGGCAGTTTTGTTTATTGAGCAGATTTTTTGTTTATGCGGTTATAGATGAATATTCCGAGAAAAGTTACGGCAGTACCTGCGGCATAGCAGATAAGGTCTGCGTTTGCATAGCTTGTGCCGATGATTGTACGGAGTATCGGGCTGTCTATGCCGAGAACATCAACTATACGCATTTTTTGCAGTAATTCCACAAGAAACGCAAATATCATAACACCGAAAGCAACGGCATATGAACTGAATCGCTTTGCAAGAATTATCTGTGCGAAACAGTAGACAAGCCACACTACGATAACATCGCCGATATACGGGCGCACAAAGTCATCATGGACAAACAACGCAATCAGCGTTTCGATAATAAAAATAATCACAAATATTATGATATAGGGCAGACGTTTTTTCATTGCATCACCTCACTGCTTTTATGCATTTCAAACTGCATAATTATTCATTGCTTTATAAGCTTTGCAATATCAGGGAAAAGGCTGAGACTGCGCTTTAATATGCCGTTCATGCAGGCAATAGCCGTGCCGTAGTTGGTGAACGGAATGCCCTGATTTTCGGCTTTTTTCCTGCGGCTGACCATCTCACGCTCATTCAGCATACATCCGCCGCAGTGGATAACAAGGCTGTACTGCGTGAGATCATCAGGGAACTCATTGCCTGACGAGAGGGCGATTTTCAGCTTTTTGCCCGTAGTCTTTTCAAGAAGCATCGGAAGTTTGACACTGCCTATATCTCCGCACTGACGGTGATGAGTACAGCCCTCGGAGATGAGTATTTTGTCGCCATTCTGCAATGAATCTATAGCCGCCGCACCTTTCACGGCAGTTTCGAGAAATCCTTTATAGCGAGCCATGAGAATGGAGAACGATGTAAGAGGAATATCCTGCGGCACGATTTTGCTGACTATGCCGAAAGCCTGACTGTCGGTTATGACCATTTTCGGCTTGACTGCGAGCTTTTGCAAGGTTTCGGCAAGCTGAGTTTCCTTTGTGACAACGGGTATCGCATTCGCATCAAGAATGTCACGGATAGTCTGGACTTGCGGCAGAATCATGCGTCCTTTCGGCGCAGAGCCGTCTATCGGAGTGACGAGCACGACAATATCATCCTCTGAAAGCATATCTCCTATCAGCATTTTTTCATCGCCGCTTTTTCGGGCGAATGATGCAAGCATCTCTTTCAGTTCACGGATATTTGTCTTATTCATTGCACTGACGGCTATCTCGTTTGCGGCACAGTTGGTTTTCGGCGATATATCGCACTTATTGTAGACTGTGATGAACGGTATGTTTTTCTCGTTGAATATGCCGATAAGCTGACGGTCACAGTCGGAAATGCCTGACGAATTATCCACAACAAGCACAGCAATATCCGTATGATTGAGTATCTGCTTTGTTTTCTGCACCCGCATTTCGCCGAGAGTGCCCTCATCATCAAAACCCGGTGTATCGATAATGACAACAGGGCCGAGGGGGAGTATCTCCATAGCCTTTGTGACTGGATCGGTTGTAGTGCCTTTTATGTCGGAAACTACGGATAAAGTCTGACCTGTGACAGCGTTGACAAGGCTGGATTTGCCTGCATTTCGCTGACCGAAAAAGCCGATGTGTATTCTTTCTGAGGATGGTGTATCGTTTAAGCTCATAGCAATTCTCCTAAAAAAATAAAATATAAAACGGGCGAAGCCCATACTGCGGGGGTTCAGGTGGGATGCCGAGGGCGGCATCCCCTACAATTTTGCGGATATTTGGACAATTCATATGCCCGTACATAAAAACAAAACCGTGAGAGAAAAATCTCTCACGGCTTAATTATATCATAAAATCTATGATTTTGTGATATAATCGCCCGATATGCAGGAAGCAAATCTATGATTTGGGTATCTGCAAGGGCATTTAATCATTTATCATACTAATTATAATCTTGCAACACCTGTATCACGAGCAGCCTGAGCAACAGCCTTTGCAACAGCCTGAGCAACAGTCTTATCGAGTGCGCTTGGGATGATGTAATCAGCAGAAAGCTTATCGTCAGTAACAAATGAAGCAATAGCCTTAGCAGCAGCGATCTTCATAGCATCGTTGATATCGCTTGCACGAACATCAAGAGCACCACGGAAAATACCGGGGAATGCGAGAACGTTGTTGATCTGGTTCGGGAAGTCACTTCTGCCTGTACCAACAACAGCAGCACCTGCCTCCTTAGCAACGTCAGGCATGATCTCAGGAGTCGGGTTAGCCATTGGGAAGATGATAGGATCCTTAGCCATGCTCTTTACCATTTCAGGAGTTACGCAGCCGGGAGCAGAAACGCCGATAAATACGTCTGCGCCCTTGATAACTTCTTCAAGGCTGCCTTTTCTCATCTGCTGGTTTGTGATCTCAGCCATTTCGTTCTTCATCGGGTTCATGCCCTCAGGACGGCCCTTATAGATAGCACCGTTTCTGTCGCAGAGAACAACGTCTTTAAGTCCCATAGAAATGAGAAGCTTGATGATAGCGATACCTGCAGCACCTGCACCGCTTGTAACAACTCTGATCTCGTCGATCTTCTTGTTTACAACTTTGAGAGCGTTGAGCATAGCAGCAAGCGTTACTACTGCTGTACCGTGCTGGTCATCGTGGAATATCGGAATATCGCAGCATTCTTTGAGCTGCTTTTCAATTTCAAAGCATCTTGGAGCAGAGATATCTTCGAGGTTTACGCCGCCGAATGAACCTGCAAGAAGCTTAACTGTATTAACGATGTCGGAAACTTCCTTTGAACGAACGCAGAGCGGAATAGCATCAACGTCGCCGAAAGCCTTGAATAATGCACATTTGCCTTCCATAACAGGCATACCTGCCTCAGGGGCGGTATCACCGAGAGCGAGAACAGCAGTACCGTCAGTAACTACTGCAACAAGGTTTGAACGGCGTGTAAGCTCATAGCTCTTGTCAACATCCTTCTGGATCTCAAGACATGGCTGTGCAACACCCGGTGTATATGCGAGCGAAAGGTCTTCTCTTGTTTCAAGGGGAGCACGGCAGATAACTTCTATCTTACCCTGCCATTCCTTGTGCTTTTTGAGTGATTCTTCTGCATAATTCATATTAAGTAAACTTCCTTTCGGTAAATCAAAATACTATCTGATCGAGAACGGTTCTGAGAGCAGCAGCACTGTTGCGGAGCTTCTCCATTTCATCTTCTGTCATGTTAGGAGAAACTTCCTTTTCGATACCGTTGCTTCCGATAACGCACGGCAGACTGAGACAAACGTCATTGATGCCGTATTTATCATTGATAAGTGTTGAAACTGTGATGATATTCTTTGAGTCACGGAGAATGCTGTCACAGATCTTGTTTACAGACATAGCGATAGCATAGAAAGTAGCGCCCTTTCTCTTGATTACTTCTGCACCTGCGGCACGTACTTCTTCGATTATTTCGTCCTTGTTGATGTCAGCGTGTTCCTGATCTGCGCAGTATTCGTCCATAGGAACGCCTGCGATATTTGTGATAGACCACGGAATGAATGAAGAATCGCCGTGCTCACCGAAAACGTAAGCGTGGATGCTGTTAGGGCTGAGACCTACGTGGTCAGCGATGCTTGAACGCAGACGTGAGGTATCGAGGGCTGTACCTGAACCGATTACCTGCTGCGGTGAGAGGTTTGTGCATTTGAGAATAGTATATGTAAGAACATCAACGGGGTTGCTTACAACAACATAAATTGCATCAGGAGCATATTTAGCTACCTGCGGCATAACTTCCTTGATGATGTTTACATTTGTCTGAGCGAGGTCGAGACGTGTCTGACCCGGTTTTCTTGCAAGACCGAGAGTAACAACAACGATGTCTGAGTCCTTTGCGTCCTCATAGTTGCCGTCATAAACCTCAACGTTGTGACCGAAAGAAACGCCCTGACGGATATCCATAGCTTCGCCCTTGGCTTTAGCCTTGTTGATATCTACAAGAACAACGTCCGAGCAGGTTCCTGCAACGGCAAATGTATATGCAACAGATGCGCCAACGTTTCCGGCGCCGAGAATAGTGATCTTTGTACCGCTTTTAGTTCTGTTTCCCATTGATAATGAGCCTCCATTGAGAAAAAATTATCCGCAGCGAGAGTATAATTTGCCGTTATATGCGGATTTACATATTATTATTATAAGCGGAATATCGGAAAATATCAAGTAAAAACCACAATTTTGAAATAAAATCGTAATTTCGTACAAAACTCAGCAAAAATCAACACTTTTTTTATACCGACATGATGCATGAGGGAAAACTGCCGAATTTGCCGTAGATATGGGGATTTACAAAAAATTTAATTTGAAAAATATTCACCAAAGCTTGAATATATCACGAAAAAATGAATAGTTATGCGAAACCACTTGACATTATCTGTGAGCGGTGTATAATATTATTCATACGGTACATCTGCCGTTGAGTAAAGTTAAGTTTCGCTGATACAACAGCGTTCATATTCAGGAGGTAATTATCATGGCTAAAGAAATCAAAAAAGTCGTTCTCGCATATTCAGGCGGACTTGATACATCAATTATCATTCCGTGGTTAAAGGAAAACTACAACAACTGCGAAGTTATCGCTGTTTCAGGCGACGTAGGACAGGGCACAGAACTTGACGGTCTCGAAGAAAAGGCTATCAAGACAGGCGCTTCTAAGCTCATCGTTGCTGACTTAAAGGAAGAATTCATTCAGGATTACGTTTATCCTACAGTTCAGGCAGGCGCAATCTATGAAAACAGATATATGCTCGGTACATCTTTCGCTCGTCCTATCATCGCAAAGAGAATCGCTGAGATCGCTCTCGCTGAGGGTGCTGACGCTATCTGCCACGGCTGTACAGGCAAGGGCAACGATCAGGTAAGATTTGAGCTTGCTATCAAGGCTTTCGCTCCTGATATGCACATTATCGCTCCTTGGAGAGAATGGGATCTCAAGTCAAGAGATCAGGAGATCGACTACGCTGAGGCTCACAATATTCCTCTCAAGATCAACAGAGAGACAAACTACTCAAAGGATAAGAACATCTGGCACCTTTCACACGAAGGTCTTGACCTCGAAGATCCTGCAAACGAGCCACAGTATGAAAAGAAGGGCTTCCTTGAACTCGGCGTTTCACCTATCGACGCTCCTGACAAGCCTACATACATCACTATCCACTTTGAAAAGGGCGTTCCTACAATGCTCGACGGCAAGACACTCAACGGCGTTGAAATGGTATCTGCCCTCAACAAGCTCGGCGGCGAAAACGGTATCGGTCTTGCTGACCTCGTTGAAAACCGTCTCGTTGGCATGAAGTCAAGAGGCGTATACGAAACTCCGGGCGGCGCTATCCTCTACCACGCTCACGAAGTTCTCGAAACTATCTGCCTCGACAAGGAAACTGCAAGAGTTAAGCAGTACCTCGGAATCAAGTTCGCTGACATCGTTTACAACGGTCAGTGGTACACTCCTCTCCGTGAGGCTATGAGCGCATTCGTTACAGAGACACAGAAAACTGTTACAGGTGACGTAAGACTCAAGCTCTATAAGGGCAACATCATCAACGCAGGCGTAACTTCACCATACACGCTCTATGATGAGGAAGTTGCTACATTTGATGAGGATGAGGTTTACGACCAGAAGGACAGCGCAGGATTCATCAATCTCTTTGGTCTCCCGATAAAGGTAAGAGCAAAGCTTGACCAGAAGCGCAACAATAAGTAAGAATATTATCAGACAGGCAGGGGGGCGGATTTCTCCTGCCTGTTGTGATTTAAGGCAATATAAAAAAACGGGCGAAGCCCCACACAGCGGGGGTCTGGGGAGCAGCGTCGCTCCCCAGCGGAGGGTGTGCGAGGGAGGCAGAGCCTCCCTTAAAAGCAGTAAACCGAGCGAAGCAACGGTTTACGGACGGTACATAGTCGTATGTCTCGGCTTGCCCGACAATATTATTGCCGCAATGATAAAAGCATGGAGGTATCACATGAAAAAGGCTGTATCAGGCTGTTTAGCCGTTATTCTGTCTGCTATGATGCTTATGACAGGCTGTGAGAAAAAAACTGACGGCAGTTCCGCTTCAGATGAAAAATCAGAAACAGACAAGGTCTTATCAATTATTGACGGCATAAAAATAGGCATGACTACTGATGAAGTCTTTGCAGTTGCCGGCAAGGAATATGACAGTATGAATAAAGATGATACGTATCATAACACTGTTGAGTATGACTACTGCTGTACGGATAAGACATTCGGCACAGGGCTTGAAGGCTATATGTGCTTTGAATTCAGCCTTGATACCAATAAGCTTGTGACATACGGCTATCATTTCGGTCAGAAGGGCGATTTTGAAAACCATACCTTCCCGTATACCGAAGATGAGCTGAAAAATGCCTATGCTTCCATAAAGGAACAGGTCACAGCCGCTTACGGTGAGGGTACATCATCTGACGAAAAGGCAGTAATGGGCGTACTCGAAGAAAACACATGGCGGAATGACGAAGGCGAAATATGGGCAGTATACGGCACTGACCTATGGGCATATGAACCGACGGAAGTTTATGAAAACGGCACGAATGAGGTAATTATAACCTGTTCTGTTGAAGCCGATGCACAGGAAAATACTTAATGCCGATAAGGATGTGCATGGTCTGCTGAATGACGGAACAGAAGAATTTGTGTATGTTTCGGTTACTGCACCGCCAATCAATTTCGGATATGCTTATAAGGACAAAAAATGATTTTTTCACAAAGGAGTAAAACACTATGGCAGATATGATGTGGGCAGGAAGATTTTCAAAGCAAGTTGATGCAGGTGTCAACGCTTTCAATTCTTCAATAGCCTTTGACGGCAGAATGTACCGTCACGATATACAGGGCAGTATCGCCCACGCTACTATGCTGGGAGACTGCGGAATAATCACCAAGGAGGACAGCCTTGAAATTATCGGCGGACTTAAAGAAATTCTCGCCGATATCGACAGCGGAAAGCTTGAACTTGATCCGAATGCCGAGGATATCCATATGTTCGTTGAGGCTGAACTCACAAAGCGCCTTGGTGATGTCGGAAAGAGACTTCATACATCACGTTCAAGAAACGATCAGGTCGCAGTTGACCTCCGCCTTTACCTCCGTGACGAAATCGCAGAGATAAAAGGCATGGTAAAGGAACTCGCTGTTACTCTCGTGAAAATGGCAAAAGACCACACCGAGACCATAATGCCCGGATATACACACCTCCAGAGAGCACAGCCTATCACTCTTGCACATCATCTCATGGCTTATGTGTGGATGCTCCTTCGTGATATGGAAAGACTTGACGATGCCGCAAAGCGCATGAATTACTGCCCTCTCGGAAGCGGCGCTCTTGCAGGTACAACATATAAGACTAACCGCAAACAGACTGCCGAACTTCTCGGTTTCACCGCACCAATGCCGAACAGCCTTGACGGCGTTGCTGACCGTGACTACTGCGTTGAGCTTTGCAGTGCGCTTTCACTCCTCATGACACATCTCTCACGTTTTTCCGAGGAAATTATCATGTGGTGCTCATGGGAATTCAAATTCGTTGAGCTTGATGACGCATTTGCAACAGGTTCATCTATCATGCCGCAGAAGAAAAACCCTGATGTTACGGAGCTTATCCGTGGCAAGACAGGCAGAGTGAACGGCGACCTCGTAACTCTCCTCACCATGATGAAGGGCATTCCGCTTGCATACAACAAGGATATGCAGGAGGACAAGGAGGCTATTTTCGACGCTGTTGACAACGTTAAACTCTGCGTCAAGACATTCACTCCTATGCTCGCTACCATGCGTGTCCTCAAGGACAATATGAGAAATGCCGCCGCAAAGGGATTCATTAATGCTACGGACTGTGCTGACTACCTTGTAAAGAAGGGTATGCCTTTCCGTGATGCATACAAGATAACAGGTACTCTCGTTGCACAGTGCATCGAAAAAGGCGTAGTCCTCGAAACACTTCCTCTTGAAGAATATAAGAAGATGACTGATCTCTTTGCAGATGATGTTTACGAGGCAATAAGCCTTGATACCTGTGTGCGTGAGAGAAAATCAGAGGGCGGCCCGTCACCTGATGCAGTCAAGGAGCAGATCGCCCTTGCTGAGAAGGCTTTAGGTCTCTGATATGAGCAAAAAGGACATAGTTTTTACTGTCGGTCTGACAATACTCATGGGAGTTATCTGGATAGTCGGCGAACTTGTTATGGGACTGTGGGTAGCAGTATTGCCTAAAGCACATATCTTATGGGCGGCGCTTATTATCATCGTTACATTGAGTATAAGCGTGTGGCATTCATTCAAAAATGATGAGTCAGATCTTAAAGATCCCAAAAGGGCAAAATATGAAAGAAAAACTTCCAAACGGAAGAAAAAATAACTGTGATAACGGAGGGCTGAAATATGTCAGTTAAAATATATATTGATGGTCAGGAAGGTACAACAGGTCTTAAAATTCTCGAACGTTTCGAGGGAAGAAACGATATCGAACTCCTGCGCATAAGCGAGGAACTGCGTAAGGATTCAGCCGAAAGAGCAAGACTTATAAATATGTCGGATTATACGTTCCTTTGTCTGCCTGATGCAGCTGCAAAGGAAGCTGTCTCATTTGTGAACAACGACCATGTGAGAGTTATCGATGCTTCAACGGCTCACCGTACAAATCCTGACTGGGCATACGGTTTTCCTGAACTTTCAGCCGAGCACAGAGAAAAGATAAAGACTTCAAACAGAGTTGCTGTCCCCGGATGCTATGCAAGCGGCTTCAATTCAATTGTTTATCCGCTTGTGAAAAACGGCATCATTCCGTCTGATTTCCCTGTTTTTGCATATGCAACATCAGGCTACAGCGGCGCAGGCAAAAAGGCTATCGCTGTTTACGAGGGCAACGAAAAGCCCGAAGAATTCAACAGCCCACGTCAGTACGCTCTCTCACAGCAGCATAAGCATCTCCCTGAAATGAAGGCTGTATCAGGACTTGACTTCACACCTATGTTCAACCCGATAATCTGCGACTATTTCAGCGGAATGGTAGTAAGCGTACCGCTCCAGACAAGAATGCTCGGCAAGAATGTGACCGCAGAAAAGGTACACGAAATGTATGCAAAACACTATGAGGGCGCAAAGCTCGTTGAGGTAATGCCGCTCATGTCAGCAGACGAGCAGAAGGCATTCTTCCTTGCATCGAATACTCTCAGCGGACTGAACAAAATGCAGATATTTGTATTCGGCAATGACGAGCAGATACTTCTCTGCTCACGCCTTGACAATCTCGGCAAGGGCGCAAGCGGTGCGGCTGTACAGTGTCTCAATATCATGATGGGCATTGAGGAGACTACAGGTTTAGTATAATAACGACGGAGGTAAGGCATGGATATCAGGATCATGACAATTGACGATTACGAACAGGTCTATGCGCTGTGGCTTTCGTGCAAAGGCATGGGACTGAACAGCATAGATGACTCCCGTGAGGGGATTGAACGCTATCTGAAACGCAATCCTGAAACGTGCTTTATCGCAGAAGACGGCGGAAAAGCTGTCGGAGTTATCATTTCAGGACATGACGGCAGACGTGGATTTATCTATCATACAGCAGTCTCACCTGATTATCGCCGTCAGGGCATAGCCGCCGCACTTGTCGAAAGAGCTGCGGAGGCACTCAAAAAGGAAGGTATCGCCAAAGCTGCACTTGTTGTTTTTGCGGAAAATGAAAACGGCAATGCCTTCTGGGAAAAAATAGGATTTACAGAGCGTACCGACCTCGTCTACCGCAACAAAACGCTCGATGCAAATATGAAAAAAATCAACACCTGATGGGAATGTACTGACGGTAATGGGGACGTCGAGGACGCCGTCCCCTACAATTTATGATTCAGCATTATTATTTGTAGGGGCGGGCGTCCACGACCGCCCGTAAGCAGCCGATAAATAACAGTATTTCGCACAAGTGTTTTTGAAAAGAAGGTTAAGATAATGGCAAACGGATATAATATAATAAGCGGCGGAGTTACCGCTGCAAAGGGATTTCAGGCTGCATCAACAGCCGCAGGCATAAAGTACAAGGGACGTACAGACATGGCTCTTGTTTACAGTGAAGCTCCGTGTGTTTCCGCAGGCGTATACACCACAAACGTTGTAAAAGCCGCACCTGTTTTATGGGATAAGGCTGTTACTGACAGTGATGCTGAGGTTCATGCTGTTGTTGTAAATTCAGGTATTGCCAATGCGTGTACAGGTCAGCAGGGCATGGATATCTGCCGTGCTACAGGTCAGGCTGTTGCTGATATTATCGGCGGTGTGCCTGAAAATGTCCTCGTAGGCTCTACAGGCGTTATCGGTATGCAGATAGATACCGCAAAAATCGTCGCAGGTACAAAGGAACTCATGGCTAAGAAGGCTTTCGGCATCGATGCCGGTACAGAGGCTTCAAAGGCTATCATGACTACTGATACTATAAACAAGGAAATTGCTGTTTCATTCGAGATAGGCGGAAAAACCGTTACTCTCGGCGCTATGAGCAAGGGTTCAGGCATGATTCACCCGAATATGTGTACAATGCTCGGCTATGTCACAACCGACCTCTGCATCGAAAAGAAACTCTTGCAGGAGGCTCTTTCAGATGTCGTTACTGATACATTCAACATGATAACTGTTGACGGCGATACTTCTACAAATGACACACTCCTCATTCTTGCAAACGGTCTTGCAGAAAACCCGAAAATCGAGAGCAAGGGTGCGGACTATCAGCTTTTCAGGGACGCTCTCTACTTTGTTTGTGAGCATCTTGCAAAGAAAATGGCTGGTGACGGCGAAGGTGCAACTGCCCTCTTTGAGGCAAAGATAATCAACGCAAAATCAAAGGAAGATGCTAAAACAATGGCTCGTGCGATCGTAGGCTCTAACCTTTCAAAGGCTGCAATTTACGGTCATGATGCTAATTTCGGACGTTTCCTCTGCGCTATGGGCTATTCGGGCGCAAAGTTCGACCAGAATGACGTTCAGCTCTATTTCGAGAGCAAGGCGGGAAAAATGCTCGTTTTCGACAAGGGTACGCCTGTTCCTTTTGATGAAGATGAGGCAGAAAAGATTCTCTCCGAGAATGCTGTTACAGTATTCGTAAACATGAACGAGGGTACTGCCGAGGCTACTGCATGGGGCTGTGACCTTACCTATGACTATGTAAAGATAAACGCTGACTACAGAAGTTAAGGGCGTATTCATATGGAACTTAAAAAGTTTGACAATATTGAATTTACTGACGGCGGTGTATGTGCCGCAAAGGGTTTCCGTGCAAACGGTATCTGCTGCGGATTGAAGCATCAGGCGCTTGCAGAGGCATCGGGACTTAACAATCAGGCTAACGGAAATGAACCTGACAAGAAGAAAAATGACCTTGCACTCATCGTGGCTGACAATATCTGCAATGCCGCCGCTGTCTATACCACAAACAAGGTAAAAGGCGCACCTATCCTCGTGACTAAGGAGCACCTGAAAAACGGCAGGGCAAGGGCTGTTATCTGCAATTCGGTCAATGCCAATACCTGCAATGCCGACGGCGCTGAAAAAGCGGCGAAAATGTGCGAACTTGCGGCAAAGGAACTTGGCATTTCAGCTGATGATGTTATTGTTGCATCTACGGGAGTTATCGGTCAGCCTTTACCAATTGAGCCTATTGCAAACGGCATCAAGCCGCTTGCTGACGGACTTGCTTATGACGGCAATGACAGGGCGCTTGAAGCAATTATGACTACCGATACAATGCCGAAACAAATCGCTGTAAAGTTTGAAATGGGCGGCAAGACCTGCACTCTCGGCGGTATGCTGAAAGGCAGCGGCATGATTCACCCGAATATGGCGACTACCCTCACTTTTCTCACGACTGATGCGGATATCTCCGCTGAACTTGTGCAGAGGGCGCTTAGTGACGTGGTGAGGATAACTCTCAACCGTGTGAGCGTTGACGGCGATACCTCAACAAATGATATGGTATGCATTATGGCATCCGGCAAGGCGCAGAACAAGCCTGTCACTAAAGAGGGCGTGGATTTCGATATGTTTGAGAATGCTCTCTATGCGGTCATGCTGAACCTTGCAAGAATGATGGCTCGTGACGGTGAGGGCGCAACAAAACTCATAGAATGTGCCGTATGCGGCGCTGATACCGAAAAAACAGCCGAGACCGTTGCAAAATCGGTCATTACGTCAAATCTTTTCAAAGCGGCTATATTCGGTGAAGATGCCAACTGGGGCAGGATTCTCTGCGCAGTAGGCTATGCCGATGCTGATTTCGATATAAACAAAGTCGGCGTGACTATAGGTTCTGAACAGGGCACTATAGAAGTCTGCAAAAACGGCGCAGGCGTTCCGTTCTCTGAGGAAGATGCGAAAAAGATTCTCGGTGAAGATGTCATCGATATCGTGATAAGCCTCGGAGATGGCGGTAAATCGGCTTGTGCATGGGGCTGTGACCTCACGTATGACTATGTTAAGATAAACGGCGACTACAGAAGCTGATGAATATTGAAGAATTCAGAAATAATGCCGCAGACAGCGGAGAACTGCTGTGGTGCGGTGAGGAGTGCAAGGGCGCTGACAGATTTTCAAGAGTGCCGGATACTCCTGAAATAGCCGTATACAGGACTATCTGCTATTCATTGCTCATACCGCTTGTTATTGCGACTGTTGCATTCATTGCCCTCGCAGGCTGGAAAGCTGTTGTGACTTTGCCTTGCTGGGCGGCAGTTTTTGTGCTGTATCTCAAAACACGCCGCAAAGTGACTATGTTCTATGCCGTTACGGACAAATCCGTAATAATTGGAAGTTCAGACGGAAAGATGCGTGTTTTTCAGCGTGAACAGCTTGAAGATGTGAAGATTTACAGCGAAAAAAACGGTATCGGCTGTGTGACCTTTGTCATAGATGATGTGAAATACGGTTTTTATGCGATTGATGATGCGGAAAAGGCGTTTGGTATATTATCAATTAAAAATAAAAACGCCGAAGGCGCATAATGCGGGGTACAGGGAACAGAGTCCCCCTAAAAAGCAGTAAAGCAAGCGAAGCAATGCTTTACGGACTATCCGCAGTTGTACGCCTCGGCTTGACCAACGAAAATTTTTCGTCAAATTATTAATAATACTGGAGTGTATTAAAATGGATAAAATCTCAAATAACGACAAATCTCAGGTGCTCATAGACGCACTTCCTTACATTCAGAAATACAACAATAAGATTCTTGTTGTAAAATACGGCGGAAATGCCATGACAAACAAAGAACTGAAAGATGCTGTAATGAATGATATCGTTCTGCTCTCTCTGGTAGGTGTCAAGGTTGTTCTCGTTCACGGCGGCGGCCCTGAGATAAACGATATGCTCAAAAAACTCAATATCGAAAGCCGTTTCGTAAATGGTCTGCGCTATACAGATGATGCTACAGTTGACGTTGTAAAAATGGTTCTTGCAGGCAAGGTCAACAAGGAACTCGTTCAGCTCCTTGCACAGCATAAGGGCAGTGCCGTAGGTCTTTGCGGTATTGACGGCGAAATGCTCATGGCTGAAAAGAAAACTACCGAGGACGGTCAGGACTTGGGCTGGGTAGGCGAAATAACAAAGGTCAACACTAAGCCTATCCTCGATGCCCTTGAAAACGGAAATGTGCCTGTTATCGCAACTGTTGCAACAGACGAACAGGGTAACACATATAATATAAACGCTGACACAGCCGCCGCAAGAATTGCCGCAGAACTTGGCGCAGAGAATCTCATTCTCATGACTGATATCGCAGGTCTGCTCCGTGATAAGGACGATCCGTCAACCCTCATTCCGGAGGTAAATGTCAGCGAAGTTCCGTTCTTAAAGAGACAGGGCATCATCTCAGGCGGCATGATCCCGAAGATCGACTGCTGTGTTGAGGCTGTAAGACGTGGCGTAAGCAAGACTGTTATCATCGACGGCAGAGTACCTCATTCTATCCTTATTGAGATACTCTCAAATGAAGGTATTGGTACACAGTTTGTTTAATCTGTTAACAAGTATACAAAAAGTTTACCTGAAATGACTCTCATATGGTTGATTTTTAGTACCGTAAAGATGTATAATAAATAAATACAATGATATTACTGATAAGTGTCTGCCCAAGGAGGAAGATTAAATGAGCACTATAGAAAAATTTGATAATCATGTTATGCAGTCCTATGGACGCTATCCTCTCGTTATGGAACAGGGTAAAAACAGACGCTGTAAAGATGAAAACGGTAAGGAGTATATCGACTTCGGAAGCGGTATCGGTACCAATTCCCTCGGTTACTGTGATGACAAATGGGCTGACGCAGTGTGCGCACAGGTAAGAACTCTCCAGCACAGCTCAAACTACTACTATACCGCAGTTCAGGCGGATTTTGCCGAAAAGCTCTGCGAAGCCGCAGGATATGAAAATGTATTCTTCGGAAACAGCGGCGCTGAGGCTAATGAGTGTGCTATTAAGCTTGCAAGAAAATACAGCTTTGACAAATATGGAAAGGGCCGTCACAACATAATTACTCTGGTCAATTCTTTCCACGGAAGAACTATCGCTACTCTGTCTGCTACAGGTCAGGATGTTTTTCATAACTATTTCTTCCCGTTCTTAGAGGGATTTATTAACGCAGAAGCTAATAATATCGACGATCTGAAAGCAAAGCTCGATGATACCGTATGTGCGGTAATGATAGAGTACATTCAGGGCGAGGGCGGCGTAAATGTCCTTGATAAGGATTATGTTGATGCGCTCTATAAGCTTTGTGAGGAAAAAGACGTTCTCGTTATCGCTGATGAAGTTCAGACAGGCGTGGGACGTACAGGCAAATTCCTCGCTGGCGATAATTTCGGCAAAAAAGCCAATATAACTACCCTTGCGAAGGGTATCGCAGGCGGCATTCCTATGGGTGCGTGCCTTGCGGATAAGAAGTGCAGCGGAGTTTTCACCGCAGGCACTCATGGTTCTACTTTCGGAGGCAACCCCATTGCCTGTGCAGGCGGCCTTGCAGTTCTCGACAGAGTAACGGGCAGCGGCTTCCTTGATGAGGTTTGCAAAAAAGCAGAATATATAAAGTCTAAGCTTGAAAAATGCAGCGAAGTTGAAAGCATGAGCGGTATCGGTCTTATGATAGGCATTACTCTTAAATCAAAGGATGCCCATGATATCGCACAAAAGGCTCTTGACAACGGACTGCTTGTTCTTACGGCAAAGGAAAAAGTCAGACTGCTTCCTCCACTCACCATAACTTATGACGAACTGGACGAAGGTCTGAACATACTTATGAAGGTTATGGAGGGATAAATATGGATTTCACAATTTTACCAAAGCCGGGTGCAAGATATATTGCAAATGATACAAACAATAAAACACTCTACACTGTAAGAAAAAGAAATTTTGGCTCTAAGTATGACCTTTTTGACAAAGTGAACTATAACCTTTATACTTTCGGTCAGACAGTTAATGACAAGAAACCTGCATTTACCATTATTCTCAATGACAATACTTTCATGAGAATTGAATGCAAGTCACTTTTCCTTGATCCTACTCTTATCTGTAAGAACAAGTCCATCACTTATGAACTTGTCAGCAAGGACAGAAAGAATTTTGACATTATTGTAAATAAAGAAAATGTAGGTCATATCTATACCAAAGAGGGCGTTACAGGCGATCTCGTTTATGACCTCAGCATTGACAACCGCTTTTTTGATGACTATGTAATTCTTTTTGCGGTTGCTATTGACAAAGCCTTCGGCGAGTTCAATAAGGATATTCCAACAACCTGAAAGGATAAATAATATGAAACACTTACTTAAAATGCTCGATTTAAGCACGGAGGAGATAATCGATATCCTCAACCTTGCTGATCAGCTCAAATACGAATTGAAGCACGGCATTCCGCACCCACGCCTTCAGGGCAAGACTCTCGGAATGATATTCCAGAAGGCTTCAACAAGAACACGAGTTTCTTTTGAAACAGGTATGTATCAGCTCGGCGGCTATCCGCTGTTCCTCTCATCAAATGATCTCCAGATAGGCAGAGGTGAGCCGGTTCAGGATACTGCAAGAGTTCTTTCACGCTATCTTGATGGCATCATGATAAGAACTTTTGAGCAGAGCGAAGTTGAGGCTCTTGCTGAATTCGGCGGTATTCCGATAATCAACGGTCTTACCGATTTCTGCCACCCGTGTCAGGTGCTTGCTGACCTTATGACTATCCGTGAGTTCAAAGGCTCTTTCGAGGGACTGAAAATGTGCTTTATCGGTGACGGCAATAATATGGCTAATTCCCTTATCGTAGGCTGTCTCAAGGTCGGTATGTCAGTTTCAATCGCTTGTCCTGACGACTATCAGCCGCCAAAGGTCATTCTCGACTTTGCAAAGGAATACGGCGAAAAGTTCGAGATGACAAATGTTCCGAAACTTGCAGCTAAGAATGCCGATGTACTTATAACTGATGTATGGGCATCAATGGGACAGGAAGGTGAGGCTGAAAAGAGAAAACTTGCTTTCGCAGGCTACCAGATAAACGACGAGCTTATGGCTGAGGCTAAGGGCGATGCTATCGTGCTCCACTGTCTCCCTGCACACCGTGAGGAGGAGATCACCGAAAAGGTGTTCGAGGCTCACGCTAAGGAGATTTTCGAGGAAGCCGAGAACAGACTCCATGCTCAGAAGGCTGTCATGGTAAAATTAATGGCATAATAATAAAACGGACATCTTCGGGTGTCCGTTTTTTGTTTTGTATAACAATATACAAAACGACGAAGCCGACACTGCGGGGGCAACAGCGTCCCCCTGAAAAGCAGTAAATCAAGCGCAGCGATGATTTACGGACGGTTTGCAGTCATATGTCTCGGCTTGACCGACGAAAAAACTTTAATCCATAAAAGTAAATGCAGTTGATGTTATTGCTATCAGGAGAAAAATATGATATACTTAAAATATGAGGTGATAAAATGAAAGACTTGATATGGAGCGGAATAGGAGCAGTTATTGCTATTGCATCAGCGGTATATATGCTGAGGCTCATTCTGCTGAAAAAGAACGGCGTGAGGGCAGATGCGGAAGTCGTTACGGTTCGAGAGGTGAAAAAGGGTACACACATACACACAATGCGCTATTGTGCAAATGGACAAATGATAGATGCCGACGACAGTGCAGGATATACACAGCCTTTTGAAATTGGCACGGTAAAAGCGGTCTATTATGATAAAAACAAGCCTGAACACTTTGAATTTGAGGAAGAATTGAAGAAAAACATTATTATAATGGGCGCAATGGCAGGATTAGCTGTCATTTTTACCATAAAGTTTCTACTATCTGGCTTAAAATGAACACGGTGTCGAATTTACACAAAAAAAGACGATAAACCATGATTTTCTTCTGTTTGACAAATGACTAACAGTGTGCTATAATAAATAAGTCGTCAGGGGGAAGCCCAGAGGAAAGCGGTAAGACTGCCGAGGCAGCACGAAGGAATGGGAAGAAGCTGAAGAATGTATCACAAAAGAATTTAAAAAAATTCAAAAAAAGCACTTGACAAAGCGAAGCGGAAGTGATATAATAGAAAAGCTGCTGTAAGGCAGATGAGAGATATCACGAAAGCGACTTAGAAAAAAGTTGAAAAAAGGGCTTGACAAAATCGAGTGAAAGTGATATAATGAAAAAGCTTGCGGCGAAAGCCGAGAGCGGATCACGAAAAAGTTTCTTGAAAAAAAGTTTTGAAAAAGGCTTGACAAGAGAAACGAAAAGTGATATAATATTAAAGCTGTCTGAGAGAGACAGGAAACAGCATCTTGAAAATTAAACAATGCAAGAAAAAGTAACGACCCTTGAAATTCCATTTGAGAAGAATGGAAAGTCAAGCAAAGACTAAAAAACACAAAGTAATAACGCAAGCGTTATTGAACAGGATTGATATTTTGGATGCTAAGGCATCTGATATATACTATTTAATAAAGAGTTTGATCCTGGCTCAGGACGAACGCTGGCGGCACGCTTAACACATGCAAGTCGAACGGAGA
>JAZUGG010000086.1:0-11050 GCA_045641105.1 Ruminococcus sp.
ATACGCCATAATACTAAAAGTCTTTGGAAAGGGGTTCGGGGAAGAACCTTTCCTCAGAAAGGTTTGCCCCGATAATGAGCAGAATTTTCTATGCAAGAACCGCCGTTGCTTTGTGCGGATTATTTTAGAAGAATAGGTCTACGAACCAATAGCCGGTTGTATTCTTTGTTACTGTGCAGGTGTAGAACATAAATGCAAGCATACAAATTCCAAGGACAATGCCTGCAATTGAAAGTGCAACAGGTATCTTCACACGGAATTTATCCTTTTTCACAAGGCTGATGATAAGTGTTATGATGCCGAGGAGTGATGCCTCAGCGCAAAAACTAAATATTCCCAAACCCAGAGCCGCAAGTCCCATAATTGTAAGCGGCACATTAAATTTTTTCTCAGTCATGATTAACCACGCTCCCATAAAATATACTCTTTGTTATTTTCTACATCATAGTAGAAGAATTTTTCAAAATTTTCCTTTTCGTTTACATTGAACATCTTTAATTTGTAGCCGTTTTCAGATTTGACATCATACTGAAAACAATCTATCGGATGATGTTCTATATAGAATCCTACTCCATCACTTTTGTCCTTATCAAAATTGTCCGAAACGCCAAGATGATTGCCGCTGCTGTCGCTTATTGTTCTTGTCACATAGTCGGGCTGTATGTTATAATCCTTGATGATAAGCCACATATCACCGTTTTTGTCAAGTTCCGTACTTACATTTTCACCGATTTCCGATGTATCAAGCTTATACGGCACATAGGCATTCAGCAGATACATACCTGAAAAGAATACCACCGTGAACGCACAGATTACTGCGACAAGCGAAACTATTATCTTCTCTGTTCTTATGCGCTTTTTGATGCGCTTGACAACTTTGATATCTTTTTCGGCTGACACCGATATGTTGATTCCCATTTTTTCAAGCTCGGCTTTACATTCTGTACAATGCTCGATATGTTCAGCAACAAGCTTTCTGCTTTCTTCGCTGCAAACTTCATCTGCATAAAGCGGAAGCAGATCCTTGATAATACTACAATCAATTTTACTCATTTCTGTTCCTCCAGTTTATCGATTATTTTGAGTTTTGCCCTATGGAAGGTCACTCTTGCCCAGCTTTCGGTCTTGTCGAATATCTCTCCTATCTGTTTGAAGGAAAGTTCGCCGAATACCCTGAGTGAAAATACCTCTTTGTGAGGTTCCTCCATATTGTGCAGGATGCGATGTATAGCCATTGTCTGCTGCTCATCGAGCATCTTGTCCTCTATGGACACGCTCATATCCTGATGCGTTTCAGGGACTTCCTCGCCCGTAAATCTGTTTGAGCGCTTCTGCCCTGTGAATATCAGGTTCTTAGCTATCTGACACAGCCACACACGTATGTCGCAGTCTCCACGGAAACTGTCAATTGACTTCATCGCCTTGAAAAAGGTTTCCTGAGTAATTTCCTCCGCCGCCGTTTCACTGACCGACAACGATCTCGCATATAAAAAGACATCATGGAAATAATTCTTATAGAGCTCTTCGATTTGTTCCACATTATCACCGCCTTCAACTATAAGACACAGATAAACTGAATTCGTTACAGTTTTTTTTTATTTTTTTTCAAAAAATTTCAGGGCATTTTCAAAATGTCCTGAAACGCCTGTATTATGGGATTTTTTTACGTCTTATCTTTTCAATGTACCGCCGCAGTAAAAAAGCGGTCAGAAAATTCCGACCGCTGAAAAATTATTCTTTTTCTTCTTCCTTTTCTTCGTTGATGCTTTCGATATCCTCGATAGTAAGTTCATCAAAATCAAATTCGAGAAGCTCATTGCAGTTCGGGCAGTTCATTGAACCGTCTTCAATGATGCGCTCGTCCAGAAGAATCGTATCTCCGCAAGTAGGACAAGTGATCTCATAAAGCTCATCGTCATCAAAATCGTCGTCCTCGTCTTCATCATCGAGTTCTTCCCATCCATCGTCCTCGTCTTCTTCGTCGCAGTTTTCACAGTTACCGCACTCGAAGTCCTCGTCCTCATAGAAATCGTCCTCGACAGCACCGAGATCTTCATCAAGAATATCACAGAGTTCTGTAAGTTCATCGATCTGTGACTGAAGATCCTCAACATAGAGAACAAGCTCGGACATTACTTCAGACATCTGAAGCAGAGCCTTTCCCTCTTTAGTTGAATTATCAATTTCGAGACCGTCAAGCAGTCCCTGTAAATAAGACATTTTCTCGGTAAGCTTCATAACAGCTCCCCCTTCCGGAAATTATGAATAATTTAGAATGTTATTGATATAAACGCTTGTGCGATTATTTACTTAGTTAGCTCTTGACATATATTCGCCGGTTCTTGTATCGATCTGGATCATTTCGCCTTCATCGATAAAGAGCGGAACCTTGATCTCTGCGCCTGTTTCGACAACAGCCGGCTTTGTAGCATTTGTAGCTGTATCGCCCTTGAAACCAGGATCAGTCTGTGTAACCTGAAGTGTTACGAAGTTTGGCGGTTCAACACCGAAAACGCTTCCCTTATAGGAAAGAACCTTACAGATCATTTCTTCCTTAACGAACTTGAAGCTGTCGCCGAGCTTGTCAGCGCTGATCGGAACCTGTTCGTAAGTTTCCTGATCCATGAAGTAGTAAAGATCGCCGTCAGTATAGCTGTACTGCATATCCTTTCTCTCAACGAAAGCTGTCGGGAACTTAGCTGTCGGGTTGAAAGAAGTTTCAACAACTGAACCTGTAATAACGTTCTTATACTTAGTTCTTACAAAAGCGGCACCCTTACCAGGCTTAACGTGCTGGAATTCAATAACCTGAACGACCTGACCGTCAAGTTCAAAGGTAACGCCGTTTCTGAAATCTCCTGCTGATATCATTATAAATACCTCCGTATTTTTGCTCCCTCACCTGAAACTGACACTCATTTTATAATGTCTATGGCGGGGCAAATTCTGAATAATAAGTTTATACTCTATTTTACCACAAATCAAGAATTATTGCAATACCTAAAATAAGATTAATTCAAACTTATCAGTTTTTTATCAAATTTTGTAATATTATCACAGCCGTTTTCAGTAAGAATGACGAAATCTTCAATGCGAACACCAAATTTTCCTGCGATATAGATGCCCGGTTCAACCGTTACTACCGCTCCTTCACAAAGCGGAAGCTTATAATTTGGTGATGCATTCGGCTTTTCATGTATCTCCAGACCTACGCCGTGACCGAGTGAATGTCCGAAGCATTCTCCGTAGCCTGCCTTTTCAATAATATCTCGGGCAATTTTGTCAAGAGTACTTCCCACGATACCTGCCTTTGCAGCCGCTATACCTGCAAGCTGGGCTTCAAGCACGATGTTGTAGACCTTCTCCATTTCCTCCGACGGCTTGCCGACACACACAGTTCTTGTCATATCGCTGTGATAGCCGTTATAGACTGCGCCGAAATCCATGAGTACGAATTCGCCCTCCTCAACCTTCTTCTCTGATGGCACGCCGTGAGGCATTGAGGTATCTGCTCCTGCAAGAACTATCGTATCAAACGAGATATCCTCCGCACCGTTCGCAAACATCAGGCGGTTGAGTTCAAGGGCTATTTCACGTTCAGTCCTGCCGGCTTTAATATACGGCAGAAGCTGTTCAAGTGACCTTTCGGCTATATTCTGAGCCATTCTGATACACTCTATCTCCTGTTCGTCCTTGACCATACGCATTGCCGAAATAGCGTTGCTGAGTGAATCATCGTCAATTATCGTCACATCCTTGAAGAAGTGGCTGTAGGTATTCAGTTCCCTGACCGTCATGTACTCGGATTCTATCGCCATGCTGTGAGCGTTATGCTTTGCAAGCAGTTCCGAAACCTGCGGAAAAAGCTTCTTAAGCTCAATGACCTCTGCATCTGTTACAGTCGCTCTCGCCTTCTCAATATACCTGAAATCGATAAGGAGATAGGCTTTCTGCGGAAATGCAAGGATAACGCCTGCCGAGGACTTCATGCCAGTAAAATAGCGTCTGCTGATGTCTGAGGTTATGAGCGCACAGTCTGCACCTGTGTATTTTTCAAATAATCTGTCAAACCTTGTCATACGCACCTCATCAAAGCTCGGAAAGCGCCTGTACAGCGAGATAATAGCTTCCGAAGCCGAAACCGCTTATGCTTCCCTTGCAGACAGGGGCAATGACTGAATTTGTACGGAAATCGTCACGGGCAAAAACATTGCTGATATGCACCTCAATGCATGGTATCTTTATTGCGGCAATTGCGTCCCTGATAGCGTAGCTGTAGTGGGTGTATGCGCCTGCATTGATTATCACGCCGTCAAATTCAAGACGTGCGGCATGAAGCTTATCGATGATTGCGCCCTCGTGGTTGGACTGGAATATCTCGCATTCAAGTCCCTGATCCTTTGCTCGCTCGATGATATTCTCATTCAGCACGTCAATTGACGTATTTCCGTAAATTCCCGGTTCACGCTCGCCCAAAAGGTTGAGGTTCGGGCCGTGAATAACAAGTATTTTCTTTATCATGTTTTTCTCCTCTAATCTTCTATAAATTTATGCGGCAGAAACGGCTTTTCCATTACCCGCTTGAAGCGTATGAAGCGTTCCTTTCTGCCTTCCATTTCCATAGGCTGGACGTAGAGCATTTTTATGCCTGAGAATTTCGCTCCCCAGACATCCGTAAAGAGCTGGTCACCGACTGCGGCAGTCTCCCCTGCGGTGAGGTTCATACGCTTCATCGCCTCTGTATAGCCTTTTTTCAGAGGTTTGCCGCTGTCGCTTACGAAATCAAGACCAAGCGGCTCGGCGAATGGTCTGACACGTTCAGGGTGATTGTTTGAGACGATGATGAGCTTTATGCCGCTTTTACGCATATTTTCAAGCCATTCGGGGATACCTTCGGCAGGTGTCTGGTCGTCGTGTTTTGCGAGGGTGTTGTCAACATCGAGGATAAGACCTTTTATGCCGTGTTTTTTAAGGAACTGCGGCGTGATATGGATCGTCTGTCTGAATGCATAATCAACGTCGGTAAATGTTATTTTATGGCGTATTCCCAAATTATTTGTCAACTCCTGTTTATTTATTCCGGATATCATTTCCGGATAATCAGCGCAGCAAATAGTAATATGGCGCTTAATGGGGATGTCGAGGACGTAATCCCCAGCAATTAGCACAGATTGCATTAAAGTACAAATTTTTTCACATAAATGAAAAAGCGAGCCGAAGCCCGCTTTTATCAACATATAAGCAACGTAAAATTAATACTTACGCTTACGAGCTGCCTCAGACTTCTTCTTACGCTTTACAGAAGGCTTCTCGTAGTGCTCTCTCTTACGATATTCAGCAATAACGCCGTCCTTTGCACAACTTCTCTTGAATCTCTTGAGAGCTGTATCTAAAGATTCGTTCTTGCCAACACGAATTTCTGCCACTTATTTTTCCCTCCCTTGTTCAGAGGTTGTACGGAAAAATTTTCCGTTACATCTATACTAAACACCGTAGGGTGTCAGTTAGCATAACCCTGAAAAAACAGCAGATATACAAAACTTAATATAACAATATTTTACCACATTACAGGGTAGATGTCAAGCATTTTTTTCTAATTTAGCAAAATCGTTATTTTGCAACAATATTAACAAGTTTATTTGGTACATATATCTGTTTTACTATATTTTTGCCGTCAGTGACTTCCTTCACCTTTTCATCAGCCATAGCCATAGCAATAACAGAATCCTTGTCAGCATCAACTGCAACATTCAGCTTAGCTTTGAGCTTTCCGTTGACCTGAACTACTATCTCGACTGTCTCCTCAACGAGTTCCTTTTCGTCATAAGCCGGCCAGCTTTCAAAGGCAATTGTACCCTCATGACCGAACATACTCCATATCTCCTCGCCGATATGAGGGCTGATGCATGACAGCATCTTGATAAGTCCCTCTGCGTACTCCTTCGGGCACTTGCCGTTCTTGTAGACTGCGTTGACAAATATCATCATCTGGCTGATAGCTGTGTTGAATGCAAGTATCTCAAAGTCGTCAGTAACCTTCTTGACGGTCTGGTGGTATACCTTTGTGAGTGCGCCGTCGTTGTCGTCAGTGAGGTTCTCAGGCTCTGTAAAGAAGCTCCATACACGGTTGAGGAAACGTCTTGCACCCTCAACACCCTGCTGGCTCCACGGCTTGCTGACTTCGAGAGGGCCCATGAACATCTCATACAGACGGAGTGTATCTGCGCCGAAATCTCTTACGATATCAGACGGATTTACTACGAATTCAGGGAAACGCTTACCCATTTTGATGCCGTTTTCGCCGAGTATCATACCCTGATGCACGAGCTTCTTGAACGGCTCTTTCGTAGGTGCCAAGCCCTTGTCATAGAGGTATCTGTTCCAGATACGTGAGTAGATAAGATGACCTACTGCGTGCTCAGGGCCGCCGATATAAAGGTCAACAGGCATCCAGTGCTTCAGAAGCTCCTGATTTGCAAATTCCTTGTCGTTATGCGGATCTATGTAACGGAAGTAGTACCAGCTTGAACCTGCACTTCCAGGCATTGTTGATGTTTCACGAGTACCCTTGATGCCGTTCTTGTCGTATTTCTTCCACTCCTCGGCATTTTCAAGCGGTGCTTTGCCGTTCTTGCCCTTGTAATCGTCAAGTTCAGGCAGAATGAGCGGCAGTTCTTCATCGTCAAGAGCGTGTATCTCTCCGTCATCGCCGTGAACTACAGGAACAGGCTCGCCCCAGTAACGCTGACGTGCGAATATCCACTCACGGAAATGATAGTTCACTGTACGCTTTGCAATTCCCATGCCTTCAAGCTTTGAGGTGATTGCTTCCTTTGCCTCCTCAACTGTAAGACCTGTGAATTCTTCTGAATTTATAAGCTTATAGCCCTTTCCGAGATAACTCTGCTTCTCGAATGCGGCTTCTGAAACGTCAACCTTGCCAAGCTTTTCATCGCCGTCGATGACCTGTATCATATCGATATTATGAGCTATGGCATACTCAAAGTCTCTCTGGTCATGGCTCGGAACTGCCATAACTGCGCCTGTACCGTAGCTTGCAAGTACGAAATCACCGATGAACATACGAACTTCCTTGCCGTTTACAGGGTTGATACAAGTTACGCCCTTGAGTTCACAGCCCGACTTGGTCTTGTTGAGTTCGGTTCTGTCCATATCGTTCTTCTTCTTTGTCTCATCGATATAAGCCTGAACCTCGTCCCTGTTCTGTACACGGTCAAGGAGGCTTTCGGTGATTGCGCCGTCAGGAGCGAGTACCATGAATGTTATACCGTAAATTGTCTCGATGCAGGTCGTGAAAATAGAGAATTTTCCGCCGCCGACAATCTCAAATTCAACCTCAACGCCTGTTGATTTGCCAATCCAGTTGCGCTGGATAGCCTTTGTTGATTCAGGCCAGTCTATCTCGTCAAGTCCTTCGAGAAGCTTTTCAGCGAATGCAGGCTGGTCAATAACCCACTGCTTCATGTTCTTTCTTACAACAGGATATCCGCCACGCTCCGATTTGCCGTCGATAACCTCATCGTTCGAGAGAACCGTACCAAGCTCCTCGCACCAGTTTACAGGCATATCGATGTATTTTGCATAGCCGTCCTTGTAAAGCTGTTTGAATATCCACTGTGTCCACTTGTAGAATTCAGGATCGGATGTAGCCGTCATCTTTGTCCAGTCATAGTCAAAGCCTAGTTCCTTGAGCTGATTGGAGAATGTGCCGATATTCTTCTGTGTGAAGCCGTTAGGATGATTTCCTGTGGTTACGGCATACTGCTCGGCAGGGAGACCGAATGAGTCATATCCCATAGGGTGAAGAACATTATAGCCCTGCATACGCTTCATTCTTGAAACGATATCAGTAGCGGTATATCCCTCCGGATGACCTGCATGGAGACCTACGCCTGACGGATAAGGGAACATATCGAGAGCATAAAACTTAGGCTTGCTGAAATCCCACACATCTGTCTTGAAGGTCTCGTGTTCCTCCCAGTATTTCTGCCATTTCTGCTCAATGGCTTTAAAATCATATTTGCTCATTTTTATTACCTCTTTGAATTATTCTTTTGTGATAAGTCCGCTGATATCGACCTGTTCGCCGTCAGCCCATACGCCTTCAAGCTTATAGAAATTTCTGGTTTCCTTATAGAAAACGTGTACGAGGATATCGCCGTAGTCAAGGATTATCCATGTATTTCCCGTATCAGCCTCACGTCTTTCAGGCTCTATCTTACGCTCTGAAAGCTGGAATTCAACTTCGTCGGCAAGAGTTCTTGCATGGGTATTGCTCGTACCGTTTACAATAACAAAATAGTCTGCAAGAATTGTCAGATCGCCTATTTTCAGAAGCTGTATATCTTCTCCACGCTTGGAGTCAAGAGTTTTTATTATAAGTTCGATTTTTTCCTGTTGATTCATACATTTCCTTCTTTCACGGAATCATTTTTTATCGTTTGAGATCTTCGTTTCGAATAGGTTCATCGGCATCCTCAACCTCGCTGAGTGTCATGCCCGTATCATCATAGTCACGGCTCGTGTAGTCTGTAATATACTCGATAAGAGTCGTATCATTGAGCGTGAGCGGATCCTGATACGGTCTGTAGAACTTGTTCAGCATTGTAACGGTAGCATACTTGTGGACTGAATAGATATCATAGGTCATGCCGTCCTGTGCGGGATATTTCGCACCCTCGCCAGGCACCATGTTGACTCTTACCCTGTCCATTGAAAGCGTTGATGCGAAATCGCAGAGCTTGCTGAGATCCTCAACACTCATGTCGGTTGCTATCCATTTATGCTTGTATATTTCTTTCAGGTAGCCATAAAGCTTCAGTCTGCCCTCGTCGCTGACGATGCTGAGAAGCTTCTGCATACCGGCAGCCATGAATTTACGCTGATTCTTCATACGTCCGATATCGCCCTCTGCCCAGTCGTGTCTGAAACGAACGAACCATTCAGCCTGTTCGCCCGAAAGAGTGACCTTTCCGGCAGGGATTATCTTATCAGCCTCATACATTATCTCCTGTTCGACCTCCATTGGGATACCTCCCACAAGATCGACCATATCGGCAATATCGAAACAAGTCGTGGTAACATAGGCATCTATCGGGATTCCGAAGTTTTCCTGAACGGCATTAACCACACGCTGGATCGGCGGATCGATATAGTAATCGCCCTCCATGTAGATGCTGTTGAACTTGCACGTCACGCTGTTTGTATAGTCCGGAACTGCAAGGTCACGGGGTATCTGCAGGATATTGAGTTCACCGTTTCCGATGTCAAATTCGCATATCCACATAACGTCGGTAAGCTGTTCGGATTCGTCAAAGCCGATGAAAAGCACGGAATACTGACCTTCAATAAGCTGAGGCAGGTCAAGTCCGTCATTTATCTCGCTTTCAAGCACTTCCGACTTGATTTTCAGATCCATGGTATTTTCGTGCAGTTCGCCCTCTATCTCAACGGTAGGCTGCCACTCCTTGAAATAGCGGATGACCGAAACACGCCTGTCAGGCTGTCCTGTCTTTTTGAACCATAGAATAGGCATATTCAGAAGAAGTGCGCCTATTATCACAAGGCTGACAACGACCGAGCCGACAGAGATCAGAACATCTTTTGCCGAGCCTTTGTTTTTGCCTTTTTTATTGCCTGACTTTCTGCGGCGGTGTTCCGTATCATTCTCAGCCCTGCGTCTCTGCACGGCGGCAATACGGTCAGCCATTATCTCCGAAGAATCGGGCATATCGTCATAATCAGGCGGACACGGCGGTTCAAGTTCGACCGCAGGCTTCAGGGATGAAGCGTCATGCTGTGCCCGATAGAAATCAGCATTTTCAGTCACGCTGTCAGTCCTGTAGGAATTGTCCACATCAGAGGCATAGCGTCCCTGATACGGACGGACAGGCTC
The DNA here is from genome assembly GCA_045641105.1 of Ruminococcus sp. Taxonomy (GTDB): domain Bacteria; phylum Bacillota; class Clostridia; order Oscillospirales; family Ruminococcaceae; genus Ruminococcus. The sequence goes on from JAZUGG010000086.1 coordinate 9,917, forward strand.
TGCGCTGAAAATTTCAGTCTCCTCTTTGGGTTCAGCCTCATAGCGTCCACGGTACTGCGGCGGTTCGGCTTCATATCTGCCACGGTACTCACCCGTTTCAGCCGCATATCTTCCATGATGCTCCGTATTCTGCGGATTATCAAGTCTTTTGAGTTTTTTGGGTTTAAATGTGTTGTTATCTTCCATTGGTTCTCTGCTGTTCATTCAAATACCCTCTTTGTATTTTCGTCTTATTTTTTGAGACGGGTATAGAAATTATATCCCTCTAATGTACACGGCGGAACAAGACCGCCTTTTTTGATGACTGACTTGATAGCAAAGATAAATGCCTCAAGCATAGCGTCATTCAGGTCGGTATAGACTATCCTGCGCATTTTGTCAACGTCCTTGTAGTCACGGTCTGCGGAAACAAGGTCACCGAGATAGACTATCTCCTCAAGTCGGGACATTCCTGCCCTTCCGACAGTATGAAATCTTATGGAATTAAGGATATCGATGTCCTCAACCCCGAAATTTGTCTTGACAAAGTATGCACCTGCAACTGCATGGAGGAGTGAACGTGTTTCAAGCTCCTCACGGCAGGCGGCAAAAACGTCATTTTCTGCAAGTTTTCTCTGCTCATCCTCGGGCAGTTCCTTGCACACGTCATGTAGAAGTCCTGCAAAATATGCCTTATCGGTGTCCTCGCCGTATTTTTCGGCGAGCTTTCTGCATTCAGCCGCAACATTGAGCGAATGCTGATAGCGTTTCGGTGAAAGATGTTCTTTCAGGTAATTCTTTTTTTCGTCGAGATCATAATACAATTCGTTCACCTCATAATTGTCTGGTTTATGTTTATTTTGGGGAAATGGTTTATTCTTCCGTCGGTCTGCGCCGAGGGCGGCGATTCCGTGCCGTCCGTAAACCGTTGCTTCGCTTGGTTTACTGGTTCTTAGGTGGACTGTGCCCCACTCGTACGCCCCCTGCCAAAGAGGTCTGCACATCTCCGGCATGGCAACAGCATTTACTTTTATAGATTAAAGCTTTTTCGTCGGTCAAGCCGAGGTATATGACTGCGGACAGTCCGTAAACCGTTGCTTCGCTCGGTTTACTGCTTCTTAGGGGGACTCTGTCCCCCTCGTACACCCCCTGCAA
>JAZUGG010000087.1:0-7245 GCA_045641105.1 Ruminococcus sp.
AGGGTTCTCCCTCAAACTCCCTTCCTAAAACTTTTGGGTGTTTTAGCGTATTTGATATGGGACAGATGTCCCATATCAGATACGCCATAATACTAAAAGTCTTTGGAAAGGGGTTCGGGGAAGAACCTTTCCTCAGAAAGGTTTGCCCCGATAAAAAGTATAACTTCTATATAAGTACCGCCGTTAAACTATTTTTTTCTTTACAAAGTCACTCAGAAATGCAATTTCAGCTGTTTTTCTATTGACGAATAAGCGTGAAAAATGTATAATATTGTTATAGGACTTAATACTCTAAGGATGGTAAAAATTATGACCAAAACAAGAAAGCTTACCGCATTCCTTTTGGCGGCTTCACTCTGTTCAGCAGTCTCATGTTCCTCGGATACTGTCGGAAATACCGGGATTTCACAGAATACCGCATCAGTTACAGATATTCCGACCGAACCTTCCACCGAACCGACTACTGAACCGGCAGGAAGCTTTCTAAAAGGCAATTTCTATGACACCAACGGCATCCTCCTCACCTACTCCGAGGAACAGCCCGACAGCTCTGTCAGAAGAAAATATGCCGAGGAATTTGCCGAGCCTTTTGCTAATATAATTACTGAAATGTCTGACGGCTATGATACTGCATTCAATGACATTCTCAATGAAGAAAATCCGACTCCTTCCGCAGAAAACAAGGTCGGAAAATCAATTCAGCTTACCCTTGATGCCAATGTGCAGAAATCAATTTACGACTACATGAAAGAGCAGAATATCGTCGGCTCGGTCGTTGTGCTCAGGTCTGACGGCTCGATACTCTCTCAGGTATCCTATCCGTCATACGATCCGAATGCTGTGAAAGACCAGAAATACGACGAAAAACTCGCATGGGGCGACTGCGGAAACAAGGCTTTCCAGAACTATGAACCTGGTTCATGCTTCAAGATAATGTCCGCAGTTTTAGCCGATAAACACGGCATCTACTCGCAGTATGACGAGGGCGAATGGGACTTCGGCGGTATGCCTATCGTGAACTGGGACCACGAGACCAACAAGACAGGATACCCGACTCAGCGTTCGCTGTACTCTGCTATCCTCAACTCAAGCAATATCTTTTTCGCTAAAACTTTCGGAGATATCGGCAAGGAGGACGTTCTCGCAGACCTCAGCTCCATTTTCCACTTCGGCGCTGACGAAAAAGATGATATCGTCTGCGATTTCGGCACGATAAGCAATAACGTTGAAATTTACTGCAATGATGACCTCTACCGCACCGCTTTCGGTCAGTCTTATGTGCTCACCTGCCCTATTTTCCTCGCCGCACTCGGCAGAGAGGCTATAATGGGCGATATGGTCAGACCGTTTGTGCTCCAGAATATCGTTGATACAAGCGACGGCAAGACCGTTATCGGCGAAGGCTCAAAGCCGTGTGATGTCATCGCAACTATCCCCGAAGATTACAGACAGAGCCTTCTCGACGGCATGATGGGCGTTGCTTCGGATATCGGCGTGTATATTTCCGATGACTACACCTTCTATGCTAAAACGGGTACTGCCGAGACATGGGTGAACGATTTCCTCTATATTACGGGATTTGTCCGCAATAACGAGGAAAAACCAAATACAAAATATACCGACTACAGCAACTATTCCGACAAAGGCTCTTACTCCGTTGTCATGCAGATTCAGAATCCTGCCGAGCACGGTCTTTCATTTGCAAGCGAATCTGCGTGGATGTACAGGGAAATTGTGAACCTTGCTGTCGGACTTGAATAAGGAATTGATTAAAATGTTAAACAAGGAAACTAAACTCGCCGCACTTGTAATAACGGCAGTTTGCTGTACCGCCCTTGCATCGTGTACGTCGGAATCGGACATACTCCACATAATTCCGCCGCATAAGGAATCAGACGGTCAGTCTATTGCCGCTCCGACATTTACTACAGAAACTACCGTAACTACCACCGTCACAACTACGGAAACTACCGAAACTACGGGAACTACCACAGTCACCACACGTCCGCCGGAGATATACAGGGGCAGTGTTTTCGACTGCAATAACAATCTGCTGACGTTCAGCGAGGTCAACGACGACGGCAGTGAAAAACGCCATTTTTCGGACAATTACCGCATCCCGACAGGCAATATCATCAGCAGTTATTCGGGCGGTGTTGACACCGTTTTTGAGGAAACTCTCCGCATAAAAAACGGCACTCCCGTCAATGGCAGAAATGATATCGGTCAGTCGGTCAAACTCACCATAGATGCCGATAAACAGGCGGATATCTATAACTATATGCAGGAGCAGAAAATGGTCGGCTCTGTTGTTGTCATGCGTACTGACGGCTCGTTGCTTGCGGAAGTCTCCTATCCGTCATACGATCCGATGAAGTACGATGTCAATATGGTCTACCGTGACGAGCTTGAGCCGGGAACTCTCGGAAACAAGGCTTTCCAGAACGCTCCTCCGGGTTCGTGCTTCAAGATCATGTCCGAGGTCATTTCCGACATGAACGGCATATACAGCCTGTATGACGAAGGTACATGGGAAATAGACGGCGCTGAAATTGTCAACTGGGACCATGAAACAGGCTTCTATCCCGTTGAGGACAGGACACTTCTTTCGGCTTTTGTTAATTCAAGCAACATTTTCTTTGCCAAGTCTTTCGATATGATTGGCGAGGAGGCGGCAGAATACGGACTTGACAGCGTTTTCCACTTTCTTTCCCCTATTTACTGCGATTTCGGGCCTATCGAGAATATGTTCGTCATCAATAATCCCGATGATTTAAGACGAAGCGCTTTCGGTCAGGCTAATGTCCGCACCTGCCCAATATACCTTGCCGCTCTCGGTCGTGAGGCGGTTTTCGGCGAAATGGTCAAGCCGTTTGTCGTGCAGAGCGTTGTGGATACAAATAATCCGAAAAAAAATGTTTTCCCCGGTTCTGCGCCGTATGAATATCTTGCGGAAATTCCGGCAGAGTACCGTCAGAATCTCCTTGACGGCATGGCAGGAGTTGCGGCAAATCTCGGGGTATGGTGTCCTGACGGCTATAATTTCTACGCAAAAACAGGTACTGCCGAAACAGGTGCGGAGGACATTCTCTACATAACGGGTATTTTGCAGAATTACACGGAATACTGCGGTGACGGCAACGTCTGGACGGATTACAGCAGTTACTGCGGTTCGTATATCATTGTCATGCAGTTGCAGAATCCGTCTGAATTCAAGTTCGATTTTGCAAGCGAATCAGGCGCTCTCTATCAGGGAATTGTCAATATTGTGACAGGATGATGCGTCTGCATAGTGCCGCTGTTTTCTTCTGTTCGTATTGAGACAAAGGGAGCAGACAACGTGTTCTATTTTTTAAGAAGGAGAATAATTCATGAAAAAAAGCATATATTCATTAGTAACTGCGTTCACACTTGCCGTAATATCGGTAGTTTTCTGCGGATGTTCAATCAGCGTGGATCTGGGTGAAACATCCGAAAGTGAGCGTTCGGTTGTGACAACAGAACCTGAAACTACAATCACATCGGAAATTATCACCACCGAAAACACCACCGAAACAACTGCGGCTGAAATTGCAACAGATGCAGAAACCACCGCAGAACCCGAAACAGAGGGAATTACTGAAGCATATGTTGAATACCACTTCCGCAATGCAAAACTCCTCAACGAGCATTTCGACAAGCACGGCGCTGAATTTGACGGTCTCTACGACTACCAGACTGCCGAGGACTATGAAAAAGGCGCAAGCGATGTCATCAATAACCCCGATTCTCTCTACAAAACCGAGGCTGACGACGGCGACGGCATCTTCTATCTCGAAGATACAAACGAGATAGTTTTCCTCGCAAGTGACGACGTTATACGCTCGTACTTCCGCCCCTCCGCAGGCAAAAAATATTTCGATAAGCAATAACAGACTGCTTTCTTATTCATACCGTGCTTTTTTCGGGGCAAACCTTTCTGAGGAAAGGTTCTTCCCCGAAAAAAGCACGTTATAAACAGGAAACAGTCTGTAATACTATAGAAAGGCGGTGCAGCATGAATCCGAGGCTGCCTTATCTGCGTGAGAAAACGTCAAAGCTGACGACCTCACCGGGCGTTTACATCATGAAAAACAGCGAAAATCAGATCATATACATCGGCAAGGCGAAAAATCTGCACAATCGTGTCAGCAGCTATTTCCGTGAAAATCCAGACCACCTCCCGAAAGTTGCGGCTATGGTCTCCAATGTCCATGACTACGATTTTATCGTCACTGACAGCGAATATGAGGCTCTGGTGCTCGAATGCAGTCTTATCAAACAGCATCAGCCGAAGTACAATATCCTCCTGAAAGACGACAAGGGCTACCACTATATCCGCATCTCCGACGACGATTACCCCCGCCTTTCCGAGGAGAAAAATATGCAGAAGGGCGGAAAATATCTCGGCCCTTACATGAACGGATTCGTCACTAAAGAAGCCGTCAGCGAGGCTAACCGTGTGTTCATGCTCCCAACCTGTCACAAGAAATTTCCGCAGGATTTCGGCAAGGGCAGACCATGCCTGAACTACCACATAAAGCTCTGCATGGGGCTTTGCCGTGGAAAGATCAGCCATGACAGCTACCTCGACACCATCGAACAGGCTGTCGCTTTCATAAAAAACGGCAGTGCCCAGTCCGTTGAGCGTATGGAGGCGGAAATGAACAATGCAGCTGAAAATCTCGAATTTGAAAAAGCCGCTATGCTTCGTGACCGCATTAATGCCGTAAAGAAAGCCGCCGAAAAGCAGAAAATCATGAATAACGGCGTAGATTCGGCTGATATCATCGGTCTTGCTGAGTACTATGACGGCGTTTACATCTCGGTGCTGATGTACCGTGAGAACCGCCTTTATGACAAGGCGGTGTTTGAATTTGAGAAAACCGACAAAGACGAGGACATTTTAAGCGAATTTATGTCGGGTTTCTACTATATGAAAAAAGATCTGCCTAAATCCATTATCACCGACCATATCCCCGAAGGTGCTGAACTTATCGAGGAAATGCTTGAAAAACAGTCGGAACGCAAGGTGAATATCCACGTTCCGCAAAAGGGCCGACAGCTTGAACTGCTGAAACTCGCCAAAAACAACAGCGCAGAATACGCCGCTATCAAAAACGACCGCACAGGCAAAGAGGTCATCGCTCTTGAAGAACTTGCCGCAAGTCTCGGTCTTGCCAAGCCTCCGAAATACATTGAAGCCTACGATATCTCCAATCTTTCGTCAGAATCTATGGTCGCAGGCATGGTCGTTTTTGAGGACGGCAGACCACTCAAAAAAGCCTACAAGCGCTTCACAGTCAAGGAACAGGAACTCCAGAACGACTACGGCAGTATGCGTGAAGTCCTGAAACGCCGCCTTATGCACATCGTTGAACAGGACGGCGACGAGTTTTTCACACGCACCCCCGACCTCATTCTCCTTGACGGCGGCAAAGGTCACGTCAATGCCGTTGAGCCGCTTCTGCATGAACTCGGACTTGATATCCCCGTTTTCGGCATGGTCAAGGACAACAAGCACCGCACCCGTGCCATTGCAACAGGCGGCAGAGAAATCCAGATAAACGGCTTGAAATCGGCTTTCAGCCTTGTCACTCGCATTCAGGACGAGGTTCACCGCTTTTCCGTAGCATTCATGCACAGTAAGCACAAGAAAAAGACATACAGCTCGGAACTCCTCACTGTCAGGGGCATCGGCGAGAAAAAAGCCGCCAAAATAATGATGAAGTACAAAACCAAGGTCAATCTGCTGAAAGCAACTCCCGAAGAACTTGCCGAGACCACAGGTGTCAGCCTTGAAACTGCCGCTGAACTCTGGAAAGTCATTCAGGAACTTAAAATCTGACATTATACCTATTGCTCCACCAACTAAATCTTGAATTTTTCTGCTTGTCCTGAAGAAGAAATTCTGCGTCAGAAAACCTTGAAATACGTAAGTATTCCTACGGCTTTCTTCCTTGACTTTCTCCTTCATTACTTCGCATAAAATATTCAAGACTTAATTGGCGGAGCAATAGCAACAAGTAGAGTGGAATCAACTTGGTTAGTACTATCGCATTACTTATCATGTAATGGGGAATAGTGGCAAAAGCCAATTTCCGTCAGGATTCTACTATCCATTATATTATAGCATTTTTCACAACAAAATGCAATAGAAAAAGCTGCTTTTCTACAAAAATTGGAACTGAATATTGATATGAGATTGCTAAATAATGGTAATAGAAGTTTTGAGCAACAAAAAGAGGAACAGCCGTTTGACTGTTCCTCACTATAACCATAACCTGCCTGTTTGTCATGGTTTTTAGATACTTCTTTATGGCGCATCAACGTACTATGAGGCTTATGTGGATACCAACGTTGATAATAACTATATGAGTAATGTTGTTAAATATTCGGTAACCGAAGCAAAAGAGATTGAAGGTGATTGTAATGATGATTGAATTGTTAATATCTCAGATGTATTTCTCATTTAGAAATGGCTACTTGCTGTTCCTAATACGCACTTTGCAAAATGGAAAGCAGCAGATATGTGCGGAGATGATAGGCTTGATGTCTTTGATCTATTCCTGATGAAACGCAACTGAAATACGGTTAAAAACCATCTCTATCTGCACAGTAAAAGAATAATCGGGTGTATTCATAATAACAATATGGCAAATCAAACCCTCCGTAGGAGTAATATCCTGCGGAGGGTTCGCTATTTATATATGTTGATAAAGCTACTTCGAAATACGAATCCATTTTTGCAGCCCAGCGTCCTGGCTCTCGTGAACTTCGCTTTCGGATTATTTTTCTTCTGCTCCGCAAGCATAAATTTCAAGTCAATTTTATGCTGTGGATTGTAAGAAACAAGCACACCATGCGATGTAATATGTGTTGGCTACCAGTATTACACCGCATAAGGCTTTGATGATCCATTTAATGAATATCGAATCATCAAAGTCCTTGAAGTTGTTCCCTCGAATGACCATCTGACATAGTTCATTCAGAAGAATTATAGTCAGAATAAATCCGCCAATCGGGACAACTACGTTATTACATAGCGTTTCGATAGTTGACCATATCGTTGTACCACCTGAAACACCGCCGTTGAAATTGGCAGGATGTCCTGTCAGATAGGTGGATACAAGTCCGCCGCTGCCGCCTGAGCCTGTTGTCTGTGCAAAGGTATCAGTCAGCAAGTCGGAAATGCTGTCAAACTGAGATTTGATGCCGTCCTTGAAT